>NZ_JBEAAL010000023.1:0-146169 GCF_040066075.1 Neorhizobium phenanthreniclasticum | reverse complement strand
AAAAAAAAAAGGTTCTTGATCTCAAGCATTTCGTTTCCTACTCATAGGGCGGGTTCAAGGGCCGCCTTTGACCGATCGCGAGAGCGGTCCGTTTTCTGGTCCGTCATCCTCGGGCGTGTCCCGAGGATCTAAACCGTTAATTGTAATCGCCCCACAGTTTTGTATTCGGATGGGGTCGGTATGTGTTTTCCATTTCACCTATGTGTTCATAAAGGTCCATCCAAGTCGGATTGAACTCTTCTATGAGCTTGATTTTCCACTCCCGTACATACCGCTTCAGCGACTTTTCACGTTGGATCGCCAGCACGATGTTCGGGTGATTTTCGAACCACACCAGATTTTTCGCCTTGTATTTCTGAGTGTAGCCCTTCTGCACCTCGTTGCGGTGCTCCCACACGCGCCCCTGTAAATCACTCGTGACACCGGTGTAGATCACGCCTCGTGGTTTATCGGATATCATGTAGACGAAACCGCTCATTCCTTCTTTCCGTTGACGTTTGTAGATCCTCGGGACAAGCCCGAGGATGACGGAGGCGTTGTTACCCGACGCTTCCTTCGAGCGAAATGCCGATCAGCTTCTGGGCCTCGACGGCAAACTCCATCGGCAGTTCCTGGATGACGTCCTTGACGAAGCCGTTGACGATGAGGGCGATCGCTTCCTCTTCCGGAATGCCGCGCTGCATGACGTAGAACTTCTGGTCGTCGGAAATCTTCGACGTCGTCGCCTCGTGCTCGATTTGCGCGGAGGCGTTCTTCACGTCGATATAGGGCACGGTATGCGCACCGCACTTGTCGCCGATCAGCAGCGAGTCGCAGTTCGTAAAGTTGCGGGCATTCTCGGCGCGGCGATGGATCGACACCTGGCCGCGATAGGTGTTGTTCGACTTGCCGGCGGAAATACCCTTGGAGATGATGCGGCTCGACGTGTTCTTGCCGAGGTGGATCATCTTGGTGCCGCTATCGATCTGCTGATGGCCGTTGGATACGGCGATCGAATAGAACTCCCCACGGCTGTCGTCGCCACGCAGGATGCAGCTCGGATATTTCCAGGTGATCGCCGATCCGGTTTCCACCTGGGTCCAGGAAATCTTGGAGCGCGCACCGCGGCAATCGCCGCGCTTGGTGACGAAGTTGTAGATGCCGCCTTTGCCTTCGGCATCACCCGGGAACCAGTTCTGGACGGTCGAATACTTGATCTCGGCATCATCGAGCGCCACGAGCTCGACAACAGCGGCATGAAGCTGATTCTCATCGCGCTGCGGTGCCGTGCAGCCCTCGAGATAGGAAACGTAGGCGCCCTCCTCAGCGATGATCAGCGTGCGTTCGAACTGGCCGGTATTCTTCTCGTTGATGCGGAAATAGGTGGAAAGTTCCATCGGGCACCGGACGCCCTTCGGCACGAAGACGAAGGACCCGTCGGTGAAGACTGCCGAGTTCAGCGTCGCATAGAAATTGTCGGTGGCAGGAACGACGGAACCGAGATACTTGCGGACCAGATCGGGATGTTCGCGAATGGCTTCGGAAATCGACATGAAGATCACGCCAGCCTTCTTCAGCTCTTCCTTGAACGTGGTGACGACCGAGACCGAATCGAAGACCGCGTCGACGGCCACTCTCGGCTTCTCGACGCCGGCGAGTATCTCCTGCTCCCTGAGCGGAATACCGAGCTTCTCGTAGGTCTTCAGAAGCTCCGGATCGACCTCGTCGAGCGACTTCGGACCGCCAAACTTCTTCGGCGCCGCGTAATAGTAGAGGTCATTGAAATCGATCTTCGGATAGTCGACGCGCGCCCAGGTCGGTTCTTCCATCGTAAGCCAGCGGCGATAGGCGTCGAGACGCCATTCCAGCATCCAATCCGGCTCCTGCTTCTTGGCCGAAATGAAGCGAATGATCTCTTCCGAAAGACCTTTGGGAGCCTTGTCCACTTCGATGACGGTCTCGAAACCGTATTTATACTGGTCGATATCGATCCGGCGGACCTGATCGACTGTTTCCTGGACGGCAGGCATATCATTCTCCAATTCTTGCCGGTTCAAATTCCGGCAATTCTTGTCAGCATTCCGGGGGGACAAACGCCTCCCCTATGTAGTGGCCAAAAGGCTGTTTTCACACCTTTTGGCAAGCGGAAATTTGCGTTTCCGCAAATTCGACAAAATCAGGCCGCTTCGCCCCTCGGCCTCCGGCGGCCGGCAATCTTGGCGAAAGCCGCAAGCGCCCGCGAGATGTCTTCGTCGGTCGTATCAGGCCCGAGCGAAATCCTGAGCGCGCCGAGCTTGGGATCGTACCCCATCGCGCTCAGTACATGGCTTTCGCCCACTTTTCCCGAAGAGCATGCAGAGCCGGCCGACAGCGCAATGCCTTCGAGATCGAAGGCGATCTGTCCGGTTTCGGACTTCAGACCCGGCAAAGTGAAGAAGCAGGTATTCGCCACACGCGGGACTGTTTCGCCATGGATGATGGCGTCCGGCGCCGCCTGACGCATGCCCGCCTCCAGCCGGTCACGCAGACCAGCGATTGCGGCGCTGCGCTCTTCGAGATTTTCAAGCGCCGCTGCTGCCGCCGCACCAAAGCCGACGATGGCATGAAAATTCTCGGTGCCGGAACGATGGCCCTTCTCCTGTCCGCCACCGCGGATCAGCGGCTTCGGCATCAGCACCTCGCCGCGCGAAACCAGTGCACCGACGCCCTTCGGGCCGCCAATCTTGTGGGACGAGAGGATCAGGAAATCAGCATCCAGGACATTGATATCAACGGGCACGCGGCCGACCGCCTGCACGGCGTCCACCACCATCAGCCCGCCATGCGCATGGGCAATCGCGGCGGCTTCCGCCACCGGCTGGATGATGCCCGTCTCGTTGTTGACCAGCATCACAGCCACCATCGGCAGGCCGGCACTGCGATCATGGCCGGCGAGCAGGTTTTCGAGCGCCGCCAGATCGACGATCCCATCGCGATTGACCGGCACCTCCGTGACCCGCTCCGGGTCGAGACGCCCGCCTTCACGGATCGCCGGATGTTCGATCGCCGACACAAAGAGCCGGCTGACCGTCAACGGGGCACGGCCCATCCGGAATTCGGGCGTCAGCACATGATTGGCCGCTTCCGTCGCTCCGCTCACGAAGGTCACATGCGGCGCCTCGGCACCCACGAGAGCCGCAACCTGCCGCCGTGCCGTCTCCAGCGCGCCGCGGGCCGCCCTGCCCTCGCCATGCACGGACGAAGCATTGCCGGGCAGCCGCAACGCATCCAACATGGCAGCGCGAGCCGGCGCACTCAAAGGTGCGGTCGCGTTCCAGTCCAGATATGTGCGGTTTGGCGCCATTGCCTGATCGATTTCCGTTCCTAGATAGCAGTCAAATCTCACGAATGCGGAGAATTCCGCATTTTTGTTGAAATTTCCGCCAGCCTTGCCTTAAGAGACATCGCATCGGGCTCCGTTTCGAATGGCGCCCAAAGTTTCGAATGGTTCTAAACTGAGTTGTAGAAAAGCTGAGCGACTTCGTCAAGTCAAACTCGACGTGATGACGACCTGTTCGGAACCAGAGCACGTTGACCGGAGTACCAATGCCCGAAGTCATTTTCAACGGCCCCGCCGGCCGCCTGGAAGGTCGCTATCAGCCGTCCAAGGAAAAGAGCGCCCCGATCGCCATCATCCTTCATCCGCATCCGCAGTTCGGCGGCACGATGAACAATCAGATCGTCTACCAACTCTTCTATATGTTCCAGAAACGCGGCTTCACGACGCTCCGGTTCAATTTCCGTGGCATCGGGCGCAGTCAGGGCGAGTTCGACCATGGCGCCGGCGAGCTTTCCGACGCGGCTTCCGCGCTCGACTGGGTGCAGAGCCTGCATCCCGATTCCAAGAGCTGTTGGGTTGCAGGTTATTCCTTCGGGGCCTGGATCGGCATGCAACTTCTGATGCGCCGCCCGGAGATCGAAGGATTCATGTCGATCGCGCCGCAACCGAACATCTACGATTTCGCCTTTCTTGCGCCTTGCCCTTCGTCGGGCCTCATCATCAATGGGGATGCCGATAAGGTCGCACCGGAAAAGGATGTCAACGGCCTTGTCGAAAAGCTGAAGACCCAGAAGGGAATCCTGATCACCCACCGAACCGTCGAAGGCGCCAACCACTTCTTCAACGGCCAGGTGGAAGCCCTCATGGCGGAATGCGAAGACTATCTCGACCGTCGTCTCAATGGGGAACTGGTGCCGGAACCGGCCGCCAAACGCATCCGCTGAGCGTTCCCTGTGCTCTTGTCAGACGGCCGCCCCGGCGGCCGTTTTCATTTCACGACCCTGATCGATCCAGAAGGCGGAAACCCCGGATGCGCTTGCTTGACGCAATTGCGGCCGGTGCGTTTCGCCTCGTAGAGAGCAGCATCGGCATTGCGCATCGCGTCGGCGAGTTCGCCTCCCGCAGCAAGCTCCGCGACGCCGAAGCTGGCGGTGACGGTAAAGGACGGCGGCAGGGCGCTGATGCGGATCCCCATCGTCCCGGCCCGAAGCGCCTGCGCAAAAATCAGCGCCGTCTCTATCGTCGTATTCGGCATGAAGACACCGAACTCCTCTCCGCCGATGCGGCCGACGACAGTCGTCTTTGTTGCGCTCGTCTTTAAAAGTTCGCCGAAAGCACGGATCACCAGATCGCCGCCATGGTGGCCATAGGTGTCGTTGATGGCCTTGAAGTGGTCGAGATCGCAAATGATTACCGCGTGCCGGACATTCGGCGCCATCGAGATCGCCGCCTTCACGCCATTCTCGAAACCGCGGCGATTGGCAAGACCGGATAGGGCATCCTGTTCCGAATTGCTGCGCTCGTCGGCCATGATTTCCAGCACCAGAACCGAAAGCAGCGTCAGCCCGACCGCGACCATCAGCACGGCGGTCGAGCTTTGCGAGATCAGCGCATAATTCGTATGGATGTAATCCCTGGCGGTCGTCCCCGCCCCCGCCAGTACCGCCATGCCGGCCTTGCCGAAGAAATGCAGGCCGGTAACGAGGAGCAGGCCGCCGAGCGCCCGATCGATCGCGAGCCGGCGCGCGGAGGAGAGAACCGCAAATGCGCTGGCCAGGACCACCAAAGCGAAAGGCGTCTGATATGAGAAAGCATGCAGGACAGTCCCGCGCGGCAGGTTGTATATCAGGACATCGAGAATCGTACAGGTAATCAGGAAGCAGATTGCGAAAGGCAGATTGCTCTTCCGGCCATACAGGTCCCCGATGCCGATTCTCAGCAGGATCATGCCGCCAAGCACGGTCGCGAACGCGCCGATCGCCCAAAATCGGGTCAGGGCGGTGTAGGCGACCAGCAGCTCGCAGATCGCCGAGAGCGAAGCGATCGCAAAGCCGGCCGCGAACCAGAGCGCAGCACTTCGGGAGCGGCTGCGAGTCGATACAACCGCGAAGACCAGCGAGAAGGAAATGGCGATGATAAAATTCACCGCCAGGAAGAAGGTCGCCCCGTTCATCAACCCTCAGTGCAGATCGCTGCACGCCACCCGTTTACCGTGTTCCATGACCGATGTTAGATGCGCATGAACAAGAAACGGTTAATACCTAAAATATTAGCGACAATCAGCGTGTCCTGCGTGTCTCCGTATTGATTGCGGTCCTTCCATTCCTCGCATTGATCGTTCCAAGCATCACTTTTGAAGTGATTGCGGGCAAAAACAGTGCTAGACGCGCCCCACACAGCGAAAACACATCCCTGCCAGAGATTGATCATGTCCAGGTTCAAGTCCGATTTCCTCCACACGCTCGACGAGCGTGGTTTCATCCACCAGATTTCCGACGAGGCTGGTCTCGACGAACTGTTTTCGAAGGAAACCGTGACGGCTTATGTCGGCTACGACGCTACCGCAACGAGCCTCCATATCGGCAACCTGATCTCTGCCACGATGCTTTACTGGCTGCAGGAGACCGGCCACCGGCCAATCGCGCTGATGGGCGGCGGCACCTCGATGGTGGGCGACCCTTCGTTCCGGGACGAGCAGCGCAGGCTCCTGACGCCAGAGGCGATCGCCACCAATATCGAAGGCATCAAGAAGATATTCTCCCGCATCCTCCGCTTCGGCGACGGCCCGACGGATGCCTTCATGGTCAACAATGCCGACTGGCTCCTGAAGCTGAACTACGTGGAATTCCTGCGCGACGTAGGCCGGCATTTCTCGGTCAACCGTATGCTCTCCTTCGACAGCGTCAAGCTGAGGCTCGACCGGGAGCAGTCGCTCTCCTTCCTCGAATTCAACTACATGATCATGCAGGGCTACGACTTCGTCGAGCTCAGCCGGCGTTACGGCTGCCGCCTACAGATGGGCGGCTCGGATCAATGGGGCAATATCATCAACGGCGTCGACCTCGGTCACCGCATGGGGACACCGCAGCTCTATGCCCTGACGACACCCCTCCTGACGACCAGTTCCGGCGCCAAGATGGGCAAGACCGCTTCCGGCGCCGTCTGGCTCAACGAAGATGTCTTCAGCCCTTACGAGTTCTGGCAATACTGGCGCAATACCGAGGACGCGGACGTCACCCGCTTCCTAAAGATCTTCACGCGCCTGCCGCTTGACGAGATCGCCCGGCTCGCGGCGCTCGGAGGTTCGGAAATCAATGAAGCGAAGAAGATCCTGGCAACCGAGGCGACCGCCATCGTGCATGGCCGGGAAGCGGCGGAAGCTGCTGCGGAAACCGCGCGGACCACGTTCGAGGAAGGCGGACTTTCCGAAAACCTGCCATCCGTCGAGGTTCCAGCCACCGAGCTCGATGCCGGCGTCGGCCTCCTGTCGCTGATGGTACGTGCCGGCCTCGCCGCCTCGAACGGCGAAGCCCGCCGACATGTCCAGGGTGGCGCGGTGCGCCTCAACGATCAGTCCGTTACCGACGAACGCAAGACGGTGGGTGCAGGCGAGATCACCGGCGACGGCGTCATCAAGCTTTCGCTCGGCAAGAAAAAGCACATCCTGGTGCGCCCGGTCTGATCCAGTCCCGCAATTTGCAAACAAAACTGGGCCGCGTCTGCGGCCCTTTTTCTATTGAAACTCGAAGATCTGCCGGAAAATGCCGGGAGCGATCAGCGACAGCGGGTTAACGGTGAGCTTCGGCTTGTCGAACGGGCCTTCCAGCTTGAAGGTAATGCCGAGCAGGCCGCGATCACGGCCGTTGCCGAGAATGGCACCGATCAGGGGGAGTTCGCCGAAGAGACGGTTCAATCCATAGGCGGGCATGAACGTTCCGGTCATGTTCATATTGCCTCTGGAATCGCGCACAAGTCCCTGGAAGGTCGCGCCGATCTGTTCGCCGCGCACCACGCCGTTCTCGACGGCGAAAGCCCCGTCGCGGTAAAGAAGGCTCGCAAAACCACGCTGGAATTTGGCCGAGGTGACGTCGATATTACGCTTCGTCGCGGTGCTCAGGCTCCGCCCTTCCTGATCCGGTGTCGAGACCAGAGACTGGAGCTTCGATTCGTTGACGAGCGAAAAGTTGCGCAGATCGATAGATCCCGTCCAGGCGTTACCATTCGCCTTCAGCCGCAGGTTCAGGAGCCCGCCACGCATGTTGTCGTAAAGATCCGTAAAGCGGATCACCGCGCCTGCATCTCCGCTGGTGATGGAGACCGTATTGCCGCCATTCATCTCGCTGATCACCGCTTGGCCGCTACCCGTCGCGGCAGAGAAATCAGCAGTCGTGACATCGCCGTCGCGCCTGGAAACCAACAGCGACACGTTGGTCAACGTCTGGTCGTTGAAGCCGATCATGCGGTCGAGTTTGGCTCGCACCGTTACGTCATCGTCGTCGCGACCGCCACCACCTTTTCCCTTTTCCTCTGCCCTCAGCCTGGTGATGACCGGCCGCATATCCATTACGGAACCGGTGATCGATATGTCGAAATTGCTCTTCGCTTTCTTCACGGCGACCGCATAATTGTCCGCAGGCGAAAGCTGGACACGGGAGAACTCGGCCGAAGTAAGCTCGTCACTATTGAGCACCAGGCTTCCCCGCGCGCCAAAACCATCACCGGATAGCTCGAAATTGCGGATGTCGGTGCGAGCCCCCTCTCCGGAAAGCTCGAATTGAGCCTTGGCCGGAATGCCGCCGCCCTTCGTCCATCCAAGCCACGGAACGGAGAGAGCCGCGCGACTCAAGTCGAGCGCCACGGTCTGGCGGGCTTCATCAACCCAGATCCAATGCGCAGAGATCGTCCCGTCGATTATCTCGGAAAGTCCCGGAACCAGCTTCTCTCGCTGGTCGTTGTTGAGCACCGTCTTGATAATCCGCTCGCGTTTGACGGGTGATGCGCCATCAACCGGCTCAACGACCGTGATATCCGCCGGCACGTCGTCGATCTCACCCTTGGCGGCAAGCCGAGCGGCTTGCGTGTCGACATCCAGCGTTCCGTTCAGCGCGCCGATCTTGCGACCGGAAAACTCGGTGCCGAGATCGACGTCATCGAGTTCGACATGGGCGTTCCAGGTTGGCTTGGGGGGATTCTGGGCGTTAATCAGACCCATGCGCGCCTTGAGATCGAGCCGGGCATTGCCGGAGAAATCTTCCGGTTTGAACTCTGTCCCCCTAAGAGCGTTGATCGGTCGGAAATTCGCAAGTTCCGCCACTGCGTCCGCAGGTCCTGCAAGTCTCAGTGAAAGATCAGCCATCAAGGGCTTGTCATAAGTGGCGGGAATGGAGAAACGGCCATTCTCCACCGAGACGGACCGCCCCGACGGAAAGAATGACGCCGCATGGGCGATATCGAACTGGAGCACCTGTCCTTTCAGATCGAAACGGCCCTCGATGTCACGGAGCGGTGGGATGTCGCCGGGGAGGTTGATCCGGGCATTGGCAACATCGAAACTGATCTGCAGCTCGTTCCCGTCGAGCTCCATCGGAATGCCGGGGCCTTTCATACGGCCTGCCGGAATGAAGACGGCAATCGAGCCATTGGTCACGGTCCCGCCGAACATATTGCCCATGATCCAATCGCGCGGCTTGCGCGCCATCCAGAAGGGCCAGAGTTGCTTGACGCCGGTCACTTCCATGTTCGGCAGCTGTGCACCGAAGCTGATTTCCGGCGATTGATCGCCGAACCGGATTTTCAAAGCTCCGGCCATCCGTCCAAGAGGGCTGGAAACACCCATTTCATCGAATTGAAGCTCGCGATCGGCCGAGAGATATCGACCCGTCGCCTTGAGATCGAACTGTGCGGGCTGTTCGCTTTCGGTCGCTCCCACGGCCGTGCCGCTGCTGATCAGAAGGTCCAGGCCGAAGCCAAGCCGCTGATCGTCCGGATTCAGTCGGTTGAGATCGATGACCGCTCCCGTGAACGGCAGGACCGTAGGACCGAAACGGGCTTCCGACTTCAGGAGTTCGATCGAATCCTTGGCAAAATCATAGGCGATATTGATGACGGCGCCGGTAAAGGTCTGCTGGAGGCCATCGAAATAGAAATAGCCCGGAGACTGGCGAAGCGTTGCGGTGATGGCAGGCTTCGTGGTCTCGCGCGCGCGGACGGCGGCAAGGTCGAGATCGAGCGAACCTTCGATCCCCTCGCGCGGCGCTCCCTCCTCGGTTCGCTGCAGCAGGAAGGACGTGACCTCGAGACCCGTCAACTTCGCCGATAGGGATGTGGTGACGCCTCCCACGGTCCTGGACGCAGCCGTCAGCACGGCCTTGCGGCCATTGAGGCTGATCGCACCATTGATCTCCACCTCGCCCTCGATGCTGCGGGTCAGCTCGAGATTATCGACGACCAGCATGATCGGTTTCCGCCCCGGGGCGGCAGGCAGCAGGATTTCGATGCCGGAGATACGAACAGAACCCGTGCCTGTGCGCTCGATGAGACCACGCGCCTCGTCGAGACGTTGAAAAGCCTGTTCGAGCAGAGCGGGCATGGCGTCGATCCGCACCTCGGACAGCGGCAGCGGATCGCCGGACGGCAGTTGCGCCGTGTTGAGGTGGATGTTTTCCGCCTCCATCTGCTTGATGGAGATCCGGCCACCGAGAAGCGCCAGGGGATCGATCGCCATGCGCATGGCGCCCGTCTGGCTCAAATGTTTGCCCGTTGCCTGTTCAACGATATCGACGTCGCGCGCCTCCAGGGCCAGACGAAAACCCGAGTCGAAGCGAATGACAGTCGAACCGACCGATGCGGCATAACGCGGGCCGATCGCGTCGTTGAGCGCGCTTTGGGCGCGTGTCGAAAGCGCTCCATCGACTGCTCCGCCTTCGATCGCGAAGACGGCGCTGCCGAGCGCGAGAAGCACCAGCATCAGGAGCAGCACGACCGTCCTGCCGAATCGCTTCACGCGTTTTGGCGGCGGCGGGCAATGGACGATGATCGGATCTTCCGCCTGTGCAGAGGGAAGTTCGTGCAGCGGAATGATGTCCTTCCGGCTGAAACTGACCCTTTCTCCGCGAATTTCCGCCATCAGGTTGAAACTATCTTTCCATACTCGCAAATGATCTGGACGCCGCGGAGGCCAGTATATACCGATTGCGGCGACAATCACTCAAGATACCGGCAAAAGAAAGGAAATCCATGTCCCATTTGACGATCGGCGACATTGCACCTGACTTCGAGCTTCCACGCGACGGAGGCGGCACCGTTTCCTTGCAGGCTCATTCGGGTAAGCCGATCGTGCTCTACTTCTATCCCAAGGACGACACGGACGCCTGCACCAGGGAGGCGATCGCGTTCTCCGGGCTCTTGCCGGAATTCGAAAAGGCAGGGGCAAGCGTGATCGGAGTGTCTCCCGATAGCGTCAGGAAACATGACAAGTTCGCCAAGAAGCACGAGCTTTCGGTCATCCTCGCCTCCGACGAAGACGCAGCCCTTGCCAATCTCTACGGCGTCTGGAAAGAAAAGAAGATGTATGGCCGCACCTATATGGGTGTGGAACGGACGACCTTCCTGATCGGCGCGGACCGGCGAATCGCAAGGATCTGGCCGAAAGTGAAGGTCACGGGCCATGCCGAGGAGGTGCTGGAAAGCCTCAAGGCACTGTAAGCAGAGGAATCCGATGACGGACACGTTTTCGATCACGTCGCTGAGAGGCGGCGCAACGATTGCGATCCTTTCGGCCGATCTCGACATCAAGACGCGGCTTGCGCAGGAGACCGCCACCCGTTGGTTCGAACGTCGGCTGTCGCTGCGCTCGCCGCTCGATCCGCCGCTGCCCGAGCGGCCGGGACGGCCCGAAAAGCCGGAACTCGTGCCGCCGAAAGCCGTCGAAAAACGCTCGCTGCATACGCTGAACGGCCGGATCGCGACGCTGCATGCGATCGCCCATATCGAGCTTAACGCCGTCGACCTGGCGCTCGATATCGTCGCCCGCTTTGCGACCGAAGCGGTGCCGAACTCCTTCTTCGACGGCTGGATGCAGGTCGCGTTCGAAGAGGCCAAGCATTTCCGCATGGTCCGCGCACGGTTGAACGACCTGGGAGCCGATTATGGGGATATGCCGGCTCATGACGGGCTCTGGCAGGCAGCCCATTCGACCCGCAACGATCTGACTGCGCGGCTCGCCGTCGTACCGCTCATCCTGGAAGCGCGGGGGCTCGATGTGACGCCGTCGCTGCAGGCCAAGATGCGCGAGACGGGCGATCTGGAAAGTGCGGCGATTCTCGATGTCATCTACAATGACGAAAAGGGTCACGTGGCGATCGGCGCGAAATGGTTCCGCTTCCTCTGCGCCCGAGAGCGAAAAGATCCGGCAGCGACATTCCAGCAACTGGTGCGCGCCAATTTCCGCGGCTCCCTCAAAGCGCCGTTCAACGACATCGCCCGCGCCGAAGCTGGCCTCACGCCCTCGTTCTACCGCTCCCTCACGTCCACCAGCAGCGCCTGAAATAAGCATTCATTAACCTTAACCATGTGTAATCGATCCAACGGAACGGGTTGCATCTCCGGGAGATTCACGTGGCGAAGGGAATCGAAAAACGGGCGTTTGGGAAGCGTGCGCCTCAGCACGTCCTCATTCTCGCCAGCGGCGAAAAAATCCGCCACATGACCATTCGCCCCTGGATGGCGGCTCTGACCTTCTGCTTTTTCGGTGTGTTTACGATCGGCTACCTTGCGGCGACCTCCTATCTCGTCATCCGTGACGACCTGGTCGGCGCGACCATGGCGCGCCAGGCCCGCATGCAACACGATTACGAAGACCGTATCGCGGCGCTGCGCGCCCAACTCGACCGCATTACTTCGCGCCAGCTTCTCGACCAGCAAGTCGTCGAACAAAAGGTGGAAAAGCTGCTTGAGCAGCAGAACGCTCTCTTCGATCGACATGGCAAGCTCGGATCGCTGCTGAACCGAGCGGAAGAATCCGGATTGACCGCGCCCGAGATGCCCGCCCCGGCCTTCCAACCGGTCAAGAAGGAGCGGCAGGCCTCGCTTTCCGGAGGAAGCGGCTTCCAGGCCATCGACAAGCTACTCTCCGGCAAGACTTCCGCCACTCCGCTCGATACAAAGAGTGCGCTCGGGTTTGTGCCGCTGCGCGACAACATTGCCGATCGGGCCGACCGCGTTTTTTCCAATGTGACGCTATCTTTGAAAAACATAGAGAAGGAACAGCTCGCCAAGATTACCAATCTGACAACCGACGCTTCCGCAACGGCAGATGCGATTGCCGCGATCCTCAAGCGCACCGGCGTTCAGGTAGACCCTGCACGAAAGGCTTCAGGAGACACAAGCGAAGGTGTGGGCGGCCCCTATGTCGAGCCGCAAATTGATGTCAGCGGTTTCGATGTTTCGCTCGATGAGCTCGACGCAGCACTCAGGCGGCTGGAAAGCGTGCGAGAAACGGCTCGCGACCTGCCCTTCGGCAATCCAGCACCCGGCCATGAGATCACCAGTCGCTACGGCAACCGCATCGACCCCTTTCTCGGCCGGCTGGCCCTGCACGCAGGCGTCGATTTCCAGGCGGATACCGGCCAGGCGGTTGTTGCAACCGGCGCCGGCAAGATCATCACCGCCGGGCCTTCCGGCGGTTACGGCAACATGGTCGAAATCGATCACGGCCAGGGCGTCACCACCCGTTATGGGCATATGTCGAAGATCCTGGTCAAGGAAGGCGATATGGTCTCCGCCGGCGATGTCATCGGGCGGGCAGGCTCCACCGGTCGCTCCACCGGTCCACATGTGCATTACGAAGTCCGCCGCGACGGCAATCCGGTCGACCCTATCCATTTCCTCAATGCCGGCATGAAGCTCACGACATATCTCAATTGAGCCTTTCGTTTTGACGAAAGACAACCTTCCTGCCGCGCAAACGATAGCCGGCTTGACTATTTAGTATCTTCGTTCATCAATCCGGCAGCCGAATTGCCTGCTTTCCTTGACTTTCGGGCATTTTGGTCCTATGTCGCGGCCAGTCGTCAGCCATTCGCGCGTCGACCTGCACAGTGTTCGCTTAAGAACCGGAACGGAAACAGAACTCCCTTTGACCACATTCGCTGATCTTGGCCTGAGCCAGAAAGTCCTCTCCGCGGTCGCCGACGCGGGCTACACAATCCCCACACCGATCCAGGAAGGGGCAATTCCCCACGCGCTGCAGCGTCGCGATATCTGCGGCATCGCCCAGACTGGAACCGGCAAGACGGCTTCCTTCGTTCTGCCCATGCTGACGCTTCTGGAAAAGGGACGAGCCCGCGCCCGCATGCCGCGCACGCTCATCCTGGAGCCCACCCGCGAACTCGCGGCCCAGGTCGCTGAAAATTTCGACAAATACGGCAAGAACCATAAGTTGAACGTCGCGCTCCTGATCGGCGGCGTCTCCTTCGAAGACCAGGATCGCAAGCTCGAACGCGGTGCCGACGTGCTGATCGCAACGCCGGGCCGCCTGCTCGACCACTGCGAGCGCGGCAAGCTTCTCATGACCGGGGTTGAGATCCTCGTTATCGATGAAGCCGATCGCATGCTCGACATGGGCTTCATCCCGGATATCGAGCGGATCGCGAAGATGATCCCCTTCACCCGGCAAACCCTGTTCTTCTCGGCCACGATGCCGCCGGAAATCCAGAAGCTGGCCGACCGATTCCTGCAAAATCCGGAGCGGATCGAGGTGGCTAAACCCTCGACAACCGCCAAGACCGTAACGCAGCGCCTCGTCGCCTCGCACAACAAGGATTACGAGAAGCGCGCGGTGCTACGGGATCTGATCAAAGAGCAGGACGACCTCAAGAACGCAATCATCTTCTGCAATCGCAAGAAAGATGTCGCGGATCTGTTTCGCTCGCTGGAACGACATGGTTTCTCGGTCGGCGCCCTGCATGGCGACATGGATCAGCGTTCGCGCACCACCATGCTGGCGAATTTCAAGGAGGGCGGCATTCAGCTCCTCGTGGCGTCCGACGTCGCGGCCCGCGGCCTCGATATTCCGGACGTCGGCCACGTCTTCAATTTCGACGTGCCGATCCATGCCGAAGATTATGTCCACCGCATTGGCCGCACCGGCCGTGCCGGGCGTTCGGGCCGTGCCTTCACCATCGTTACCCGCTCCGACACCAAATATCTCGACGCCATCGAAAAGCTTATCAACGAGAAGATCGAATGGCAGAGCGGTGACCTTTCCGCGCTCCCCGCTCCCATGGAGAGCCAAGACGATCAGCGTGGCCGCAAGGGTCGCGATCGTGATAAGGAGCGCGGCCGAGGCAGGCGAAGCGATTCGGGCCGCGGCAGCTCTGTTCATAGGGCTGACACGAAGAACCAAGATAATCAGGGCGAGGCCGAAGAGGCATTCGACAAGTCGGGGGCGGAAAACGTGAAACCGGAGCGCAAGACAGACAGGAAGCCGCAGAACGCGAGCGGCAACCGCAACACGCGGCCGAACCCTGCCAATGACGACAACCGCGAACGTCGTGCCCGCTACCATCGCGATCATGATGATGGCCCGACCCCGGTCGGCTTCGGTGACGATATCCCCGCCTTCATGCTGATCGTTGCCAACGCCAAGGCTTAATTCAACGTGACAAAACCGGGCATCGATTTTCCGGGCGTAGGCGCCGGGCTTGTAATCCTGCGCGACGACGGCAAGGTTCTGCTGTGCCGCCGCATGAAGGCACCGGAAGCCGGTTTCTGGAGCATCGTCGGCGGCAAGGTCGACCTTATGGAGCTGTCTGCAGACGCTGCCCGCCGCGAGGCGGAAGAGGAAAGCGGCCTCAGAATCGGCAAAGTCGAATTTCTCTGCGCCGCCGAGGAGATAACCGAAGCCGACCGGCAGCACTGGATTTCGATGATTTATGTCACGCGCGACTTCATCGGCGAACCGACGCTCATGGAACCGGATAAGCTGTCGGAAATCGGCTGGTTCGATCCGAAAAATCCGCCGCGGCCGCTCTCGGCCTTCTGCGTCAAAGCACTGGCCCAGCTCGCAAATCAGCGATGAGAACAACGCCGCTCCGGCGAACCAGAGCGGCTATCTTGATAAAATCATTTTGTTTCTATTCTCGGACGTGATCCTGGTCGATAGTCTCGGCAGCACGCGTCCCCATTACGAAGCAGATGATAAGCTTCCCTGAGTTTCCCGATCAACCTGCGAAATCTTGCACTGTCGGCGGCGACGCCTCGCATTCAGGCTTTCGCGTTCGCCCGCACGGCCGCCTCAAAGGCGAGCCTGACCCATTTCCGCATCTCGTCAGGATCATCATAGGCCGCGTCCGGAACAGACCAGTAGGGCATGGGCACAGGCGTGCCCTTCTTGTTCTGATAGACCCATTGGCGCGCGCCGGCCGCCTCGAATTCCGGACCGCTCAGTTCATCCGCCTTCAAAAGGACCTCGTCGCGCAGATCGATCGCGACGATCAGGCCCTGGTGATAGACACCCTTGCCGCCGAACATGCGACGGATCGAGACCGGACCCAAGCCTTCGAACATTTCCTCGATGCCGGCATTATCCATCACCTATCCCCTCAATATGCCGCCTGCAGCCGTCACCGCTTCGGGCGTATCGACGTCTAGATGCGCGGCCGGCCCGATATCGACATCGATCACCGACAGGCCGGAATTCTCGATGATGGCGCGGGCGCCGACGTCGCCTTCAAGCCTCAGGACCGCGTCATAGGCAATGCGCGGCAGGATGATCGGATTGCCGCGCTTTCCCTCCGAGACGGAACGCACCACCACACCGCCACCCGCCTCGCGGAAAGCGGAAACAAGCATGTTCACATGCTTCGCCGTCACACCCGGCATATCTCCCAGCATGACGAGGACACCATCTCCCGACGCCAGTTCCGGCGCGGAAAAACCCGCAACCAGCGAACTTGCCATGCCGGAGGCATAGTCCGGATTGAATTGGCTGCGAATATCAAGACCGGAAAGCGCCGCCTCGACCTCCTCCCGCCGATGCCCGGTGACGGCAACGACCGGCGCGGCCTGCGAGGCCAACAGCATTTCGGCCACGCGGCGGACGAGCGGCACACCGTCGAATTCCGCCAGCAGCTTGTGCGGGCCATCCTTGCCCATGCGCCGCGCCTGCCCCGCAGCCAGCAGCAAGGCCCCCACCGAGAGAAGTTTCGCTTTCTCCGTCGTGGCGTCGCGCGGACGCGGCCGGGTCGGAATTTCCATCAGAAGCCCGCCGACCCCCATGCCCGTGATATCGAACGACGTGGGCGTCTCGCCGGCCATCAACCGGTTCAGCACCCAATCGAAACCATTCTCCTTCGGCGAGCGGGCGCAACCCGGTGCGCCGAGCACCGGCACGTGACCGATCCGCCCGAGTACCAGCAGATTGCCGGGATCGACCGGCATGCCCACCTGTTCCACATCGCCGCCCGCAGCTCGGATAGCCGCCGGAATTACATCCTCCTTATCGGCTACCGCGGAAGCGCCGAAGACAATAACCATAGCCGGCTCATTAATTTCCTGCAGCGTAAGCTGTTGAAGAACCTCAGTCAGTCGATCGGCAGAATGCGGAATCCGGATTTCTTTTATTAGCCGGCTACCAGATGATGCAAGTCGATGTTCGAGAAGCCTTGCGGTCCGATCCATGACCGAAGCTTTCAACGATGGAAGTTCGGTCGCCACCAGGGTCACCGCTCGGGGACGGAAGGTTTTTACCTCGAAAGCCACCGATTCTGCCAGAAGCGAAACGGCCTGGGCGATCTTCTCGCCGCTAACCGCCAGAGGAATGATCTTGACGGTGGCCACCATGTCGCCGGCGCGCACCACGACGTGATCGGCAAGACAGGCGAGCGTGATTGCCGGATCGATGCGGTTCAGTGCATCCACCACCGCCTTGTCGGCGACGAAGAGGCCATCGACCTTGGCGTAAACATTCACCCGCCCCGTCGTCGCTTCGGAAAACCGCAAGTTGTCGGGCGCGATCGTGCGGGCGATCACCGCAGCTGCCTCATCCTCCAGCATATCACCGGGATCAAGCCGGACAGCGACAACGGATGTCATCCCTTCTTCAGAAAGACGGGCAATGTCCTCCTGCGAAAGCACCTGCCCTTTCGATATCCGGCCTGAGGGCAAGCGGATGCTGTGCGCCAGCACCGTGCCCCCTGCTTCCTCAAGCTGAAAGGTTCCGTATTTCATCGCATCACCCCGCAGCGACAAGCTCGCGGCGACGGAAGGCCTGGACGATCTGGGCAAGCGTCGCAAGCGCAATTTCAGCCGGGCTTGCGGCGCCGATGTCGAGGCCGATGGGTGCCGCAATCCGGCCGATCTCGTTATCGGTGCGGCCCATTTCCTTCAGCCTCTCGACACGCTTCGCATGGGTCTTGCGGCTGCCGAGCGCGCCGACATAGAAACAGCCGGCCTTGAGCGCCTCCGACAGCGGGAAATCATCTATTTTCGGATCGTGGGTCAGTGCTGCCAGCGCCGTATAGGCGTCCAGCGGCCGATCTTTCAGCACATCCTCCGGCCAATCGGCGATCAGCTCGACGCCCTCAAAACGCTCCTCCGTCGCAAAGGCGGTGCGCGGATCGATGATCGTCATGTCATAGCCTGCGACCGGTGCCAGCCGCGCCAGCGCCTGGCTGATATGCACCGCACCGATCACCACGATGCGCGGCGGCGGCAGATGCACGTTGAGAAAGAGAGAGCGGCCTTCGACGTCCACTGTGGCCGCCTTGCCGCTGCGGAAAGCCTTGGCGATTTCCTCGCCGAGCGGGCCGGACACGTCCTCGCCTTCAAGAATCACCTGGACCTTGCCATCGGAAATGTCGGTGACCGCAATCGCGGCCTGGCGGGCACGCCGGGCCGCATTCAGTTTCTTCAGTGTTTCGAACCGCATCAGGCGAGCCTTTCCACATAGACCCGGATCTTGCCGCCGCAGGACAAGCCGACGCGCCAGGCGGTCTCGTCCGCCACGCCGAATTCCAGCATCTTCGGCGTGCCGGTCGAAATCACGTCGAGCGCCTCGGTGATGACCGCGCCTTCGACGCAACCTCCGGAGACGGAACCTTCGAAATTGCCCTCGCCATCGATGACGAGATGGCTGCCAGCCGGGCGTGGCGCCGAGCCCCAGGTGTCGATCACCGTGGCGATTGCAACATCGCGGCCAGCCTCTTTCCAGCTCTCGGCCGTGGCCAGCGGGTCCAATATTTCGGAAACAGTCATGCGACCCTCCTCATATCCAGATAGCGCCGCGGGTCCGCGGCCTTTGTATGATCATCCGACAACGCAATCGCGAGATCGGCAAGCGACTGCAGATTGTGGACGGCGCGAAATTCGTCCACGTGCGGCAGCATGGCGCGCACGCCGCGCGCTCTCGCCTCGAAGCCGTCGAACCTGAGCAGCGGATTCAGCCAGATCAGCCGCCGGCAGGAACGGTGCAGCCGGTCCATTTCCTTTTCGAGTTCCTCGACACCGTCGCGTTCCAGCCCGTCGGTGATGAGAAGCACCACGGCCCCCTGCCCCAGCACGCGCCGCGACCAGAGCCGGTTGAACTCGGCAAGCGTCGCGCCGATCCGCGTGCCGCCCGACCAGTCGCGCACGGCCTCCGTACAGCCCGACAGCGCCTCATCCGGATCGCGACGACGCATCTGGCGCGTCACGTTGGTCAGCCGCGTGCCGAACAGAAAGGTATGCACCCGCATTCGCTTCTCCGTCAGCGCATGCAGGAAATGGAGAAAAATGCGCGTGTACTGGCTCATCGAGCCGGAAATATCGGCGAGCACGACGAGCGGCGGCGGCGCCTTGCGGCGTTGCCGGAAGCGCGGAAGAATGAGATCGCCGCCGCTCCGCATCGCCTGGCGCATGGTGGCGCGCGGATCGATCCGCTGCGGACGATTCGAGGGCCGGAAACGGCGCGTCATCACCTGGTCGAGCGGCAAAGCGAGCTTTTGGAGCTCACGCCTTGCCTGCGCCAATTCGGCGGCGGTCATCTGGGCGAAATCCATCCGCTTCAGCACTTCGCTGGCGGACGTTGTGAAGCGGGAATCCACCTCGACTTCCGGCGGTTTTCTGCTCGGGTTTTCCGGCTGGTCGGCGGTCAACGCGTCGCTGACGCGGGCAGCACCGGCTTTCTGCTTTTCCGGCTCGCGGTTATCGGCCGCCCGGGGCGACATCATCGCGATCATCTTGCCAACGAGATCGCGCGAGCGCCAGAAGAGCCGGAATGCCTCGTCGAAAACCGGTTGGTCCTCGTGGCGCTTGACGAAAACAGCCGAAAGCGCTGCGTGAAATTCCTCGCGCGAACCGATGCCGATCGCATCGATGGCAGCGATCGCGTCGACGGCAGCGGCCGGGCCGGTCTTCAATCCGGCACGGCGGAGCACGCGGGAAAAATAAACGAGATTGTCCGCAAGCCGCCCGTCGCCGGCCGGGACCGGCGGCATGATCGCTGCGTCTCCATCCAATCCCGCCGCCATTTTCCCTATCCCGCCGCCAGAAGTTCCGCCTTGACCTCATTGAGCACCCGCTCGCCCTCACCTCCCCTGATGCGGGCGATGTCGTCCTGGTATTTCAGGAGCGTGCCGAGCGTGTCGGCAATCGTTTCCGGATCGAGCGCGATGCGGTCTAGTTCGGTCAGCGCCGTCGCCCAGTCGATGGTCTCGGCCACGCCCGGATTCTTGAAGAGATCGAGCGTCCTGAGCTTCTGTACATACGCGACGACCTGTCGCGACAGCGTCTCGGCGCATTGCGGCACCTTGCGGCGGATGATTTCCAGCTCCTGCACCGCATCGGGATAATCAACCCAGTGGTAGAGGCAGCGGCGCTTCAACGCGTCGTGGATTTCGCGGGTGCGGTTGGTGGTGATGATGACGATCGGCGGCTCGGCGGCCTTGATCGTGCCGAGTTCCGGGATCGTCACCTGGAAATCCGAGAGCACTTCCAACAGGAAAGCTTCGAAAGCCTCGTCGGTGCGGTCGAGTTCGTCGATCAGGAAAACCGGCGCCGGTCCGCCCGCCTGCCCCAGCGCCTGCAGTACCGGACGGCGGATCAGATGGCGCTCGGAAAACAGATCGGCCTCCAGCCGCTCGCGATCCTCGATACCCGTCGCTTCCGCAAGCCGGATGTCCAGCATCTGTGCCGGATAATTCCATTCGTAGACGGCAGACGAAATGTCGAGGCCCTCGTAACACTGGAGGCGGATCAGCGGCCGCCCCAGCGCTCTGGCGAGCGTCTTGGCGATCTCCGTCTTGCCGACGCCTGCCTCGCCTTCGAGAAAAAGCGGCCGTTTCATCTTCAGCGCCAGGAAGATCACTGTCGCGAGCGATCGGCCGGCAAGATAATCCTCTTTGCTCAAGAGCGAGATCGTCTCGTCGATCGACCGAGGGATCGATTGGGGAATAGAGGTGGGCAAAGTGCCCGTTTTCCCATCCGGCATATTCATACCCTTTCAAACGGCGTTCTAGAGCGTGCGAAAACCCCGGTCCAGATAGATGAGCGACGGTGCCTCCGGGCCGAAATGGATGGCTTTCACCTCGCCGAACATAACAAAATGCGTCGAGACATGCTTGATGTCGGTCAGCCGGCAATCGAAGCTCACCACGGCGTCGGCGAGCACCGGCGCACCCGTCGCAAGCGTTGTCCAGGTTCCCAGTGCGAAACGTTCTCCCGCCGGCACGCCGCTCAAACCAGCAAAGGCTGTCGCGAGTGCTTGATGACTGGCGGCCAGCGAATTCAATGCGAATATGCCGCTCCTTTCGAAGATCGCGTTATTGGCATTGCTGTGATTGAGGCATACCAGCACGGTCGGCGGATTATCCGAGGCGGAGCACGCTGCGGTCACCGTCACGCCGCGCCGAACCCCTTCGAATTCCGTCGTCACCACCTGAACATGGCCGGCATAACGCGCCATACCGTTGCGATAGATAGCGGGATCGGGAAAAGTCTGGTCCGACAAAGGCATCTCATAAAAGCACCGAGGACAATCGCAGCCCCCTTTTTCGAGATATGGTAGCAAAGATGCTTGATGTCCACGTCCATTGCGGCTTTTTACCATCGCCGGCCGATTCTCTTTGACGGCGGCGACGAGAAGGCTAAATGTGGCCTGAGGTTGAATGCCAGAGCAAAGCATGACAGCACGACGTTTCATCATCGCCGGCCTGCTGGCTTCGCTTGTCGGATGCGGATCGGCATCGGCTGCGGTGATCGGCGTCGTGGCGCCGCGCTCCGGCCCGTATGCCTCTCTCGGCGCCCAGATCGTTCAGGGCGCACGTGCTGCAGCCGAGGCGGCAGGCGATACGGTTGTCGAGGTGGATGAAAGCTGTGATGAAAGCAGTGGTGCTGCCGTCGCCAGGAGCCTTGTGGACGCCAGGGCCGCTGCGGCGATCGGTTTCCTCTGCGTCGAAACCCTTACCACCGCGCTGCCGCAATTGAAGGCGGAGCAGATCCCGGCCATCAGTATTTCCGTCCGCTCGAAAATCCTCATGGAGGACGCCTCGCGCAACGGCTGGCCCTTCTTCCGCATGGCGCCGGTCGAAGGCGACGAGGCGGAAAAGCTTGCCGAAATCATTCTCGACCTCTGGAAGGCCGAGCCGATCGCGCTCGTCGACGACGGCACGATCTACGGCCGCGAGTTGGCCAGCGCCATTCGCCAACAACTGGAGCCGATGGGAATCACGCCGGTCTTTACCGACACCTTCCGCCCCGGCCAGGAGCAACAGGTGGCGCTGGTACGCCGCCTCGCCAAGGCGGGCGCCACGCATGTCTTCGTCGGTGGCGACCGCAACGACATGGCGATCATCGCCCGCGATGCGGTATCGGAGGGCATCCCGTTGACATTGATCGGCGGCGACACGCTTCGTGCCGCCAACCGGCCTGTGCCGTTGCGTGACGGCGTGCTCGCGGTAGCGCTTCCCGATTATGCGACCCTGCCCTCGGCTGCTGCTGCGATCACGGCGCTGCAGACAAGGAATATCGATCCCGATGGCTATGTGCTGCCGGCCTATGCCGCGGTAGAAGTCGTGCATCAGGCAATATCGAGGGCTGGCAACAGGCCAGCGACCGCGGCAATCGCCAGCGGCTCCTTCAATACGGCCATAGGCCCGATCGCCTTCGGTGTCGACCAGGAACTGAAGGAGAATCCATTCCGCCTGCTCGAATGGCGCGGATCGGCCTTCGCCCTCTCGCATCCGGCAACCGAGTGACGATTGTTCATGAAGCCTGCCGGTGCTAAGTGGCGGGGAAAACCGGAGCTCTTTCGACCATGACCCCAGCCACGCCCTTGGCGATCCGAATCGCACCTTCCATCCTCGCCGCCGATTTTTCCAAACTCGGACAGGAGGTGCGCGACGTCATCGAAGCCGGCGCCGATTGGGTGCATCTCGACGTGATGGACGGTCATTTCGTGCCGAACATCTCCTTTGGTCCCGATGTCATCAAGTCGCTCCGGTCCTATACCAAGGCCTTCTTCGACTGCCACCTGATGATTTCGCCGGCCGATCCCTATCTCGAAGCCTTCGCGAAGGCAGGCTGCGACGGGATTACGGTGCATGCGGAAGCAGGCCCGCACCTGCATCGGTCGCTGCAGACGATCCGCGCGCTCGGCAAGAAGGTGGGCGTCACACTCAACCCGGCAACACCGCTTTCCGTTCTCGAAAACGTGTTGGATGACATCGACCTGATCCTGATCATGAGCGTCAATCCGGGCTTCGGCGGCCAGAAGTTCATTCCCGCGATGGTGGAGAAGATCCGCACTGCGAAGGCAATGATCGGCAGCCGGCCGATCGAGCTCGAAGTCGACGGCGGCATCACCGCAGAAACGATCGCAGCAGCAACCGCTGCCGGCGCGAATGTCTTCGTCGCGGGTTCTGCGGTTTACAAAGGCGAGGGAATCGCGGCCTATCGGGAAAATATCGCGCGGCTGAAAGCTGCGGCGGAGGATGGACGCAGATGACATTGCGCTTGCGATCTTCGGTTCCTGCCTGTGCGGCGATGTTCTTCGCCGGTTCCACATCCGCAGCCGATATCGCCAGCATCCACCCCATCGGCTTTTCCACCGACGGCCAGATCTTCGCCTATGAGGAATACGGCATTCAGGATGGCTCCGGTTTTCCCTATGCCAATATCCATGTGCTCGATCTCACCAAGGACACCTATCTGCCGGGAACGCCCTTCCGGGTGCGCCTTGAAGAGGACGACGCGACGATAGCCAAAGCCCGCTGGAAGGTTCAAAACGATGCGGAAGTGGTGATTGAGGCTCATGAACTCGCCAATCATCCAGGCGAACTCGTCGCGTTCAATCCGATCACCGAAGTCGACAACGATCCTCACCGGCTGCGCTACCGCAGCGTGGCCGTCGTGCCTTCCGTCGGTGAACCCAACACGCTCGTACTTGAGGAAATCCCGCAACCGCATGATCCGCGCTGCGAAGGCCTGGTCGAAAGAAACGTTTCGCTCCGCCTGCATTTTAGCGAACGGGATGGAAAGCCGGTAGATGACATGGTTCACGAGGACCAGCGCATCCCCTCCTCGCGCGGCTGCGTTAGCGGCTATCGCTTGGGCGGTATCGTCACCGGCGTCGTTCCCGGTGGAGCCCGGATCGAGGTCGCCCTCATCATGGTTTTCAGCGCCGGTTTCGAGGGGCAGGACGGCCGCTGGATTGCCATTCCGATCAAAACAGCAAGTCCTGACCTGCGTTGAGACGCCTGCAAACTTGAGCTTGCTCGCACTTCTTGCTACAGCGGCGCCGAACACCATTGAGAAAGCCGAAAGCCCATGATCCCCCGCTATTCGCGGCCCGAAATGGTCGCCATCTGGTCGCCCGAAACGAAATTCCGCATCTGGTTCGAGATCGAAGCGCATGCCTGCGATGCACTGGCTGCGATTGGCGTGATCCCGAAATCGGCCGCCGAGACCATCTGGGAAAAAGGCGGCAAGGCTCAGTTCGACGTTGCCCGCATCGATGAGATCGAGGCCGTCACCAAGCATGACGTCATCGCCTTCCTGACCCATCTTGCCGAATTCGTCGGTCCCGACAGCCGTTTCATCCACCAGGGCATGACCTCGTCCGACGTGCTCGATACCTGTTTCAACGTGCAGCTCGTGCGGGCGACGGACATTCTGCTTGCCGATATCGACAGGCTTCTCGAAGCGCTGAAGCGTCGCGCCTTCGAGCACAAGGACACGGTCACGATCGGCCGCAGCCACGGTATCCATGCGGAGCCGACGACCTTCGGCGTGAAGCTCGCCCAGGCCTATGCGGAATTCGACCGCAACAAGACCCGCCTCATGGAGGCCCGCGACGAGATTGCGACCTGTGCTATTTCCGGCGCCGTCGGCACCTTCGCCAATATCGATCCACGCGTCGAGGAGCATGTCGCGGCCGCCATGGGTCTGAAACCGGAGCCGGTCTCGACGCAGGTCATCCCGCGCGACCGGCACGCCATGTTCTTCGCCACCCTTGGTGTCATCGCCTCGTCGATCGAGCGACTGGCTGTCGAAATCCGCCACCTGCAGCGCACCGAGGTGCTGGAGGCAGAGGAATATTTCTCACCGGGCCAGAAGGGTTCCTCGGCCATGCCGCACAAGCGCAATCCGGTGCTCTCCGAAAACCTGACGGGGCTTGCCCGCATGGTCCGCTCCTATGCCATCCCGGCCATGGAGAATGTTGCGCTGTGGCACGAGCGGGATATTTCCCATTCCTCCGTCGAACGCATGATCGGCCCGGACGCTACGATCACGCTCGATTTCGCGCTCGCGAGATTGACCGGCCTGATCGATAAGCTGCTCGTCTATCCGGAAAACATGATGAAGAATATGAACAAGTTCCGCGGGCTTGTTCATTCGCAGCGCGTGCTGCTTGCGCTGACGCAAGCCGGGGTTTCCCGCGAAGACGCCTACCGGCTCGTGCAACGCAACGCCATGAAGGTCTGGGAAGAGGGCAAGGATTTCCTGGAGGAACTTCTCGCCGATCCGGAAGTCCGTGCGGCACTCTCAGAAGAGGATATCCGCGAAAAGTTCGACCTCGGCTACCATACCAAGCATGTCGACACGATCTTCAAGCGCGTCTTCGGGGAATGACGGAAGCTGTTTAACGATGGAGACGCCGCCGGCTGTTCCGGCGGCGTTTTTGTATGGCTTGCCTGGAAGCTACGGATCAGGCTTGACCGTTGGTAAGATCATCAATCCTGCGGGGTGACCGGATGGAGATATCAGGAGCCACAAGCTTGCGATAGAGGTGCCAGGTCGCGTGGCCGAGGATTGGCATGATGACAGCAAGGCCGGCGAAGATCGGTATGGTTCCGATGACCAGCAGAGCTGCGACGATCAGCCCCCAGAGCGCCACGGGCACCGGATTGGCCAGCGTGGCCCGGACACTCGTGTCGATGGCTGCTACCGCTCCGACGTCCCGGTCCAGCAGTAGCGGAAATGCCACCACCGTCGTCGCCAGCACGACCACCGCAAAGAGGAAGCCGGCGAGATTGCCCCACAGGATCAGCGCCATGCCCTGCGGCGTCGTCAGGACCTCGTTGAGGAAGGACGAGATGGCGGTTGGAGCCACGTCGCCGAAATAGGCGGTGTAGATCGCCTGCGCCACCAGCAACCAGGATATAAACAGCACGAATAGCAGGAAGCCGACGGCGATGATCGACGGCAACGCCGGCGATTTGAGCACACTGAAGGCATGTCGCCATGAGCTGTCCTCGCCGCGCTCGCGGCGGCGGCTGATTTCATAAAGCCCGATTGCCGCAAGAGGCCCCAGCAGGGCGAACCCGGACATCAGCGGGAAGAGCAGCGGCAGCAGGTTGGCGCCGGAGCTCCAGACCATCAGGAACACACCCGCGAGCGGATAGATCAGACACAAGAACACGTAATGTGAAGGCTTCTCGCGGAAGTCGTTCCAGCCCAGGCTCAGGGCGTCCATAATGTCGGCTACACCGATCTTGCGAACGACCGGACGGACAAAACTGCTGTCTGCACCGGCCATGACATGAAATGTCGTCATAAGGATTCTCCTCCTAGACCCGTCACGGTTCCGCGTTCCCCCATACGCAAAGAACAACGTGGTGGCAGTTCCGATATGGATTCCGCCAAACTGAGCGGAATCGACGATGCATCGATCCACCCGACCACCGTAAGACGTTCGACTAAGAAGAGGCCGACACGCTTCCTCGGCAACCGGCAAAGGAAGTCTAGCAAATTTTGCAGCTTCTGTCGCCTCTTGCCTTGACTTCGAACGCGTTGCTCCTCAAATCGCGCCATCATGAAAGCATCCGAAGCCGATATCCTGATCATCCCCGGCTATACCAATTCCGGACCCAACCACTGGCAGACGCGCTGGCAATCAAAGCTCTCCACCGCCCGCCGTGTGGAGCAGGCGGAATGGTCAAAGCCCGTCCGGGACGATTGGGTCGCTCGCGTCGCCGAAGAGGTCAATGCCTCGATTCGTCCGGTCGTGCTGGTCGCCCATTCCCTCGGCATACCGTCCGCGATCCATGCTATTCCGCTGTTCAATAAGCGCGTCGCCGGCGCCTTCTTTGTGGCGCCGCCCGAGGTGGACAATCCGGAGATCCGGCCCAGGCACCTGATGACCTTCGGCCCTTATCCGCGCGATCCCCTGCCCTTTCCCTCACTGACGGTCGCCAGTCGCAACGACCCGTTCGGCTCGTTCGAACATGCCGACGACATCGCCTCGGCCTGGGGCTCACTCTTCATCGATGCTGGAGAAGCGGGCCATATCAATGCTGAATCCGGCCATGGCCCCTGGCCGGAGGGCACCATGGTCTTTGCACAGTTCCTCAGCCGTCTGAAACCATGACGAGACGATATCTCGTCATGCCCTTGTTGAATTCAGAGGCGGCAATTCGAACGACAATCTTAAGCTGAACTTAATCGGCATTTGCTAAAGTTTTCGCTCATTCGTAGTGAGCCAGGCCCGCCGATGCCGTCAAACGTTCTCTCACGCCGTTTAAACTCCAGTTCAGGAGACGACACCGGCGTTGTAGCGTTGGCCTTGGAAGCTCTTCCTTTCCCGATCGCAGTCATCGATCACGCCGGCGCGCTTTTGGCGGCAAACGCACCATTTCGACGCGATTGGATCGGAAGCGCGGCCGCGACGACCAGCTTTTCGAACCTGTTTGATCCTGAAGGACGCGCGGAGATCGACGAGAAGCTCCTGCAATTGCGCAACGGCTCCTCCTCCGAACTTCTGGAATTGCGGGTCGCCCGGGCGGAGGGGCCTACGCGATGGGCGCTGGTCCATTTGGCTCCGCTTGCACGAAATCCGAAAAACCAGCCACTGCTCTTCGTGCATATCACCGACGTCACCGAGCGAAGACAGCATGTCGAAGAGCTTGCGGAGCGCGAAACCCGCTGGAACAACGCCCTTGTCAGTTCCGTCTCAGGGGTATGGGACCATAACTATGCAACCGGCCAGAAATACTATTCCCCGGTGTGGCGTCAGATTCGCGGAATGTCACCTGAGGATCCGCTTGCCGCCTCCACGCAGGCATGGCTGGAACTCGTGCATCCCGAAGACCGGGAGCGGGTCGCCCACGCAATAGAGCGGCAGAACGCGGGCGACCCGGCCTATGCAGTGTTCGAATATCGCGAGCGCCACAAGCAAGGCCATTGGATCTGGATCGAATGTCGCGGCGCTTGCGTCGAATGGGATGCGAGCGGCAAGGCCACGCGTGTGGTGGGCACGGATACGGATATCACCGCGCGCAAGGCGGCCGAAGAGGCGATGGCAAAGATGTCCCGCCGGCTCGACATGGCCCTCGAAATTTCCGGCATCGGCGTCTACGAATGCGACTTCGACACCGGCGAGGTGGACTGGGATGAGCAGATGTTCCGGATTTATGGCCTGGAAAAAAGCGAAGAGGTCGTCATCGGTGGCCTATGGGAAAGCTTTCTGCATCCGGAGGACGCGGAGCGCGTGCAAGCCAACGTCGAGAAGCATATCCGGGATCAGAAGCGTTTCTCCGATGAATACCGGATCATCCTGCGCGACGGTTCTGAGCGCACCATCCGCACCCAGACCATGTCCTTTACCGACGGCACCGGCCATCAGAAGATGGTCGGCGCCAATTGGGACGTTACCGCTGACGTGATACTCCGTCGCGAGCTCGAACGGGCCAAGACCCTTGCCGAGGCACGCAACCGGGAGCTTGAAGCCGCGCGCAGCCGCATTGAGCACAACGCGATGCACGACTACCTGACCGATCTGCCGAACAGGCGTTACCTGGACGAGATGCTGGAGCGTGTGGCAGCGGAATGCACCCGTCACGGACAGGGCATTGCCATCCTTCATATCGATCTCGATCGTTTCAAGCAGATCAACGACACACTCGGCCACAGCGCCGGCGACATGATGCTGAAGCATGCGGCGAAGGTCTTGAAAGAGACGATCCGGAAAGGCGATTTCGTGGCCCGCATCGGCGGCGACGAATTCGTCATCCTTTCGAAATTCCAGGGATCGCCGCGAAGGCTCTCAAATCTTGCCGAACGGATCATCAAGGAATTGCGCAAGCCGGTTTCGTATGAGGGTCATGATTGCCGTTTCGGCGCCAGCATCGGCATCGCTTGTGAGATGGGGGCAAATGTCGATGCCCGCCAGCTCCTGCTGAATGCCGATATTGCGCTCTACCGAGCCAAGAAGCGCGGCCGCAACCGGCACGAATTCTTTTCGGCGGATACGCAGAACGAGATCATCAGCACCAAACGGATGTCGGACGAGATCCTGCTCGGTCTCGAACGCGATGAATTCGTCCCTTTCTACCAGCTCCAGTTCGACGCCGCGACGCTGGCAATTGCCGGGGTCGAGACGCTTGCCCGCTGGATGCATCCGGAGCACGGTATGCTGCCGCCGGACCAGTTCCTGGAGACCGCCGAAGAACTGGATGCGGTCTCGTTGATCGACGGAATGATCCTTCAAAAAGCGCTGGCGGATTTCCGCGAGTGGAGACAGCAGGGCCTTGAGATTCCGAAGCTCTCGGTCAATGTCTCCTATCGCCGCCTTCACGATGCAGCACTGTCGCGCAAGCTCGAGGCACTGAAGATCGAACCGGGTATGGTATCGTTCGAGCTCCTGGAGTCGATCTTCCTCGATGATTGTGACGACGGCGTGCTGAAGAACCTGGCGCGGCTTAGAAAGCTCGGCATCGATATAGAGATCGACGATTTCGGCACCGGTCACGCCTCCATCATAAGCCTGCTCAGGCTAAACCCACGAGCCCTCAAGATAGACCGGGAGCTGGTGCGGCTCGTTTCGCAATCCCAGGAACAGCGAAAGCTGATAGGTTCGATCGTCGAGATCGGCAAATCCTTGAATATCCGGGTCATCGCCGAAGGCGTCGAAACCTTTGAACAGATCCGCATCCTGCGCGATCTCGGCTGCGACGTGCTGCAGGGTTATGCGCTTGCAAGGCCGATGCCCCGCTCCGGAATTCCCGGCTTCATCCGTTCGGGTCGCGGACGTCTCGGCGAGGTCTCCGCTTAACGAGACCGCCGCAAAGCTCCGCCCACCTGCTGCTTCCTCGATCTTTCCCGCATAAGGAAAGCCGAGCCCGGCCGGGCTCGGCTTTCTTTCGTATCAAAGAACACGGAACGCTTACTGGTTTTCGATCTGATTGACCGCCTCGGCGAGCAGTTCGATCATTTTTGTACGAATGTCCTGGTCGGAGATGGCAACGCCGGCCGCATCAAGATCGCCGCGCAGCTTGCGGAAGACATCCTCATCGCCGGCTTCCTCGAAATCGGCGATGACGACCTCTTTCGCATAGGTTTCCGGATCCGTCTTGCCGAGCAGGCCGGCAGCCCAAAGGCCAACGAGCTTGTTGCGGCGGGCAAGCGCCTTGAACTTCAATTCCTGGTCCAGGGCGAACTTGTTTTCGAAAGCTCTTTCGCGATCGCTGATGCCGCTCATCTCGGGTCTCCCAAAAGTGGACTTTGTGACTGGACCCCTTAATCAAAAGACGCGCGAAGTGCAATCGGCGGCGCTTCGATTCCAGCACAAACGAATTGACGGATGCAAACTATTCAAGGAATGGCGCCAATGTTCCTCCAGCCTTGCTGGCGTCAGCCTCAAGCGGTCTGCATCTCCTTGACGACTTCAATGAGAAGATCGTGCATCTTCGCCTGCAACTGCTCGTCGGTTACAGCGATGCCGGCTGCGTCGAAATCATGACGCAATTTGGTGGCTATGTCGTGCAAAGTCTTGTCGTCGAGGGTGAAGGATACTAGATCCTGAACATAACCGTCGGCATCGGCCACGCCGAGCAGTGATGCGGCCCAAAGGCCCATCAGCTTGTTACGACGGGCTTCCGCACGAAACTGGAAGGACTGATCGTAGGCGAATTTATCTTCAAGGGCTCTGCCCCGTTCGCGAAGAGCATACATTATGAAATCCCTGCTTTTTACTGGTTATGACTGTCCTTTTCTTGAGGACGCGGTCATTGCTACAGAAAAAGCTTCAAAAATCCGTGTAAGCTGACGATGAATGATTCTTCATTGCTTTTCGTCAAGTCCCCCTCTGCCCACAAGCTTTTGGAGGCCTGCATTGTGAAACCCGTTCTTTTCCGATAAGGGACCGCTCAAACATCATCCATTGCGCCCGCGAGGGGCGCCAACAACGAGACAAGAAACCATGAACCGTCGCCGCCGTATTTACGAAGGCAAGGCCAAGATCCTGTATGAAGGCCCCGAACCCGGCACGCTAATTCAGTTCTTCAAGGACGACGCCACTGCCTTCAACAAGAAGAAACATGACGTCATCGACGGCAAGGGCGTTCTCAACAACCGCATCTCTGAATACATCTTCACCCATCTCAACAAGATCGGCATCCCGACGCATTTCATTCGCCGGCTGAACATGCGCGAGCAGCTCATCAAGGAAGTTGAGATGATCCCGCTCGAGATCGTCGTGCGCAATGTCGCCGCCGGCTCGCTCTCGACCCGTCTCGGCATCGAGGAAGGCACGGTTCTGCCGCGCTCGATCATCGAATTCTATTACAAGTCCGATGTGCTTGCCGATCCGATGGTCTCCGAAGAGCACATCACCGCTTTCGGTTGGGCCAATCCGGCCGAGCTTGACGACATCATGGCGCTTGCCATCCGGGTCAACGACTTCCTGTCCGGCCTCTTCCTCGGCGTCGGCATCCAGCTCGTCGATTTCAAGATCGAATGCGGCCGCCTGTTCGAAGGCGACATGATGCGCATCATCCTCGCCGACGAGATCTCGCCGGACAGCTGCCGTCTATGGGATATCGAGACCAAGGAAAAGATGGACAAGGATCGCTTCAGGCGCGACCTGGGAGGGCTTCTGGAGGCCTATTCGGAAGTCGCGCGCCGTCTTGGCATCATCAACGAAAACGAGCCGATCCGCGGGATGGGGCCGGTTCTCGTCAAGTAATTCAGGGGGTAGATCAGTGATCAAGGCACGCGTGACAGTCACGCTCAAGAACGGCGTCCTCGACCCGCAGGGCAAGGCGATCGAAGGCGCGCTTGGCAGCCTCGGCTTTTCCGGCGTCGGTCATGTGAGACAGGGCAAGGTCTTCGACATCGAGCTCGACAGCGCCGACAAGGCCAAGGCGGAGGCCGATCTGAAGGCCATGTGCGAGAAGCTTCTGGCAAACACGGTGATCGAGAACTATACTATCGCCCTCGACTGACGGTTGCGGAGCGCGTGATGGCTGAAATCACGAATGAACTGATGTATGAACTCATGAAGCGAATGCATGCAGACATTGCGGATGTGAAGCTTGGTCAACGCGAGCTGAAAGCTGAAATGAACGCAATGCGCGGCACTATGATCTCGATGCAGCAAGACATTCACAATATCTACACGACGCTGTCCAGACACGAAACGCGCCTTGATCGGATAGAAAACCGCCTCGAATTGCGTGAGCTCGCGGAGGCACAAGCAAGGTTTGAACCGCACCCATGAAATCCGCCGTCGTCCAGCTTCCCGGCCTCAATCGCGATCGCGACATGATTGCCGCACTCACCAAGATTTCCGGCAAAGCACCGGTCACCGTCTGGCAGACGGAAACCGAAATCCCGGATGATGTCGATCTGATCGTCATTCCGGGCGGTTTTTCCTACGGCGATTATCTGCGCTGCGGTGCGATTGCAGCTCGCATGCCGATCATGCAGGCGATCAAGGAGAAAGCTGACAAGGGAGTAAAGGTTCTCGGCGTCTGCAACGGCTTCCAGATCCTCGTCGAAGCCGGCATGCTGCCCGGCGCCCTGATGCGCAACGCTTCGCTGAAATTCGTCTGCAAGGAAGTGAAGCTCGAAGTGGTTAATGCGGAGACGGATTTTACGCGGGCCTATGAAAAGGGGCAGATCATCCGCTGCCCGGTCGCCCACCATGACGGCAACTATTTTGCCGATGCCGAAACCCTGGCTTCCATGGAAGGCAATGGCCAGATTGTCTTCCGCTATGCCGAAGGCACCAATCCGAACGGCTCCTTGAACGACATTGCGGGCGTCATAAACAGCCGCGGGAATGTCCTCGGCATGATGCCGCACCCGGAAAACCTGATCGAGGCGGCCCATGGCGGCAATGACGGTCGTGGTCTGTTCGCCTCGGCGCTCGATGTGGTTGCGGCCGCCGCTTAACCCTCTGGTCATCTGCCTCGACCAAAGAGCGCCGTAAATCACGCCAGGACGTTTCGATGCCGTTTTCCATACGCCTTCCCGCCCTCTTTTCCCTCGTTCTCGCGGGCATGGCCCTTTCGGCCTGTCAATCAGGACGGGAAGCCGCGGCACCCAATCGCGCCGCGCTCCCGACCATGGAACGAGTGGCGCTCGCCGCCAATACCTGCTGGTTCAAGTCGGGCGATGCAGCATTCAAACCTTACAGGCTGGCGCCGGAACTCAATTCCTTCTCCGGACGGCCGCGCATCCTCGCCGTTCCGCGCAACAGCCCGGAATCCCGCCCGGTGCTGGTCGTACAGGCGGAAGGAAGCCCCGCACGCCTCGACGCGTTCGGTCCGTTAATGACCGGGGCCGAAGGAGAACGAATCAAGCGGGACGTCCTGCGCTGGGCGAACGGCGCGAACGGCTGCTGATATTCGCCATCAACGTTCGCGCCTTCAGGTACAGCCTGTTGCAGGTCTGCACCGCTTTTCCGAATTTTCACATCTTTTTGCCATAAGTCATAACGCCGCCTAAACGCCTGCTGGACGCCCCCCGAGCCCCATTGTACCAATTCGTCCCTGGAGACGGTCGGTCGCATAACGCGGATCGTGCCGGCCGCGAGCAGCGGCAATTGTGAGGGCGATGTTAATGAAGAAGGCATTTTTCGGCTCTGTCATCGGGACAATCATCGCCACTTCGGCGATGTCTTCCTCGGCATTCGCCCAGGAACACCTGCTCGATGAAGTCCGTATCGGCGTTTCCGGCTCGATTCAGGCGAAAAGCACCTTCGAGCCCGGCGCATTCCCCTCAGCCACGGTCTTCTTCGACCCCTTCGACCAGCGTCATGCCCAGAGCTTCCTCGACCATATGCTGCGTCCGAGGGTGCATCTCGGTGCGATTGTCTCGACGGCTGGGGAAGCCAGCCAGGTCTATGCCGGCTTCACGTGGACGGCTCCCCTGACCGACAAGTTCTTCATCGATCTCGGCTTCGGCGGCGCGATCAACAATGTCGACGACGACAACGACGGGCCGCAGGTCGGCTGCAGCGTCCTTTTCCACGAGTCGGCAGCCCTCGGTTACAACATCACCGAAAACTGGCGCGTTCTGGCGACCATCGAGCACTCTTCCAACGCCGGTCTTTGCGACGACAACGATGGACTGTCCTACGCAGGCATCTCGGTCGGTTATAAATTCTGATCGGATCAGATACCATTTATTGAAAGCGCCGGTTTTTTCCGGCGCTTTTTGTTTTCGCCGCCAGGATGTCGTAACATTCAGCAGCAGCATTTTCCTGTCGCGCCCCCGCGCCACTTAGGTTAAAGAGCGCCAAAGCTTGGCCCTTCAATCCAGAGAAGAACATGACCATTCCGAACAGCATCGCGATCACTCCCGAACTCGTCGCTTCGCATGGCCTGAAGCCGGACGAGTATCAGCGGATCCTCGATCTGATCGGCCGCGAGCCGACCTTTACGGAACTCGGCATCTTCTCGGCCATGTGGAACGAACACTGCTCCTACAAGTCATCGAAGAAATGGCTGCGCACCCTGCCGACCAAGGGACCGCGCGTCATCCAGGGACCAGGCGAGAATGCCGGCGTCGTCGATATCGATGACGGCGATTGCGTCGTCTTCAAGATGGAGAGCCACAACCACCCCTCCTATATCGAGCCTTATCAGGGTGCGGCGACGGGAGTGGGAGGTATCCTGCGCGACGTCTTCACCATGGGCGCACGTCCGATCGCGGCGATGAACGCTCTGCGGTTTGGCGCTCCCGATCATCCGAAGACCAAGCACCTGGTCTCCGGTGTCGTCGCCGGCGTCGGCGGCTACGGTAACTCGTTCGGTGTACCGACCGTCGGCGGCGAAGTGGAATTCGACCCGCGTTATAACGGCAACATCCTCGTCAATGCCTTTGCAGCCGGCCTCGCGCGTACCGATGCGATCTTCTACTCCAAAGCGGAAGGCGTCGGCCTGCCGGTCGTCTATCTCGGCGCCAAGACGGGCCGCGACGGCGTCGGTGGTGCCACGATGGCGTCTGCCGAGTTCGATGAATCGATCGAGGAGAAGCGCCCCACCGTGCAGGTCGGCGATCCTTTCACCGAAAAGTGCCTGCTCGAAGCCTGTCTCGAACTGATGGCGACCGGAGCGGTGATCGCGATCCAGGACATGGGTGCCGCAGGACTTACCTGCTCGGCTGTCGAAATGGGCGCCAAGGGCGACCTCGGTATCGAGCTCGACCTCGACAAGGTGCCGGTGCGCGAAGACCGCATGAGCGCTTATGAGATGATGCTTTCGGAGAGCCAGGAGCGCATGCTCATGGTGCTGAAGCCCGAGAAGGAAGAGGAAGCAGAGGCGATCTTCGTCAAATGGGGCCTCGATTTCGCGATCGTCGGCAAGACGACCGACGACCTGCGCTTCCGTATCCTGCACCAGGGCGAGGAAGTGGCGAACCTGCCGATCAAGGAGCTTGGGGATCAGGCGCCCGAATATGACCGGCCATGGATCCAGTCGAACGGCCGCGCTCCCCTGCCCGCATCCCAGGTTCCGGCCCCGGCCGATTACAACGCGGCGCTGCTGAAGTTGGTCGGTTCGCCCAACCAGTCCAGCCGACGCTGGGTCTGGGAACAGTATGACACGCTGATCCAGGGCAATTCTCTGCAGCGTCCGGGCGGTGATGCCGGCGTCGTGCGCGTCGACACCCATCCCAGCAAGGCGCTCGCTTTCTCCTCGGACGTGACGCCGCGCTATGTCGAGGCCGATCCGTATGAAGGCGGCAAACAGGCGGTCGCCGAATGCTGGCGCAATCTCGTTGCGACCGGCGCCGAGCCGCTCGCTGCGACCGACAACCTCAATTTCGGCAATCCGGAAAAACCGGAGATAATGGGCCAGCTCGTCGGCGCCATCAAAGGCATAGGCGAAGCCTGTACCGCGCTCGATTTCCCGATCGTATCCGGCAACGTCTCCCTTTACAACGAAACGAACGGTGTCGCGATCCTGCCGACACCCACAATTGCCGGCGTCGGTCTCCTGCCCGATTGGCAGAAGATGACGAGGATAGGCTCGGCGCGAGAAGGCGACAAGCTGATCATGATCGGCACGGACGGCAGCCATCTCGGCTCTTCCGTCTACCTGCGCGACATCCTCGACACCATCGATGGCCCGCCTCCGGTCGTCGATCTCGCCGCCGAGCGTCGCCACGGCGATTTCGTCCGGTCCATCATCCGCAATGGTCAGGTGACCGCGTGCCACGATATCTCCTCCGGTGGCCTTGTCCTCGCGCTCGCGGAAATGGCCATGGCTTCCGGCAAGGGCTCGAAGGTGAGCTTGTCGGAGCAGCGCGGCCCTGCGCATGCCCTTCTTTTCGGTGAGGACCAGGCCCGTTACGTGATCGCCGTTCCGGCTGACCTAGCCAATTTCGTGCAGGCGAATGCGGAAAGTGCCGGCGTGCCCTTCCGCCCGCTCGGAACCGTTTCGGGCGACAGGCTGGCGATCGACGGTCTTATCGATGTACCGGTGGCTGAACTCGTCAAAGCCCATGAAGGCTGGTTCCCGACCTACATGGATTGATCCCGTGTTTTGCGGATGAGAAGCTGTCGATCGCGGCTCGATCCCTCTTTGACCCGGGAGCGGCTTTGAGGCACTCTGTCCTCACAAAAGCTCGCGGTGAGTCCGTGAAAAGAAAAAGGGAAAAACATCATGCCGATGAGACCGGGTGAAATCGAGGATCTGATCAAGGCCGGCATTCCGGGAGCCAAGGTCACCATCCGGGATCTTGCCGGAGATGGCGATCATTACGCGGCCGAAGTGGTGGCCGAGCAGTTCCGCGGCAAGAGCCGCGTGCAGCAGCATCAGATGGTCTACGAGGCGCTGAAAGGCAATATGGGCGGTGTCCTGCATGCGTTGGCATTGCAGACTTCGGCCCCGACGGACTGAGACGATCCATGCCGAACCTGATCAACGAGATCGTCACGGGCATCGTCGAGAGCGCCATGAAGGAGCTGCTGAAGAAGTCGCATGGCCGCACGAGCACCAAGCGCAAGAAGCGGCAGACCCGCTCCGCCACGTCGGGCCGCTTCGTCACGAAGACCACTGCGCGGACCGCCAAGCCCGCGAAGAAGCAGGTGAGCCGCCGGCGTACAGCGGCAAGCCGCAGCAGGCAACGGAACCACTGAGCACAGGTGTGCCGCGCAGATAGCGTCAAAACCCGATGCCCGATTGGCGTCTAGCCGACTATTCCGCTGGAATTCCCGGGGCTGTGTTGCTATTTAGGAGAAATGACGCAGCGCAGCGGCCCTTGAAACCGCGTGTGAAAGGATATGACATGAGCGGAGTTCACGAATTCATCGACAACGAAGTGAAGGCGAACGACGTAGTTCTCTTCATGAAGGGTACGCCCCAGTTCCCGCAGTGTGGTTTCTCTGGCCAAGTGGTGCAAATTCTCGATTACCTTGGCATCGACTACAAGGGCGTGAACGTGCTTGCCGACGCCGAAATCCGCCAGGGTATCAAGGACTATTCCAACTGGCCGACCATTCCGCAACTCTATGTCAAGGGCGAGTTTGTTGGCGGTTGCGATATCATCCGCGAGATGTTCCAATCGGGTGAACTGCAGAATCATCTGCAGGAACAGGGCATCGCCGTCCGCGGCGCCGCCTGAATTCTTCCGGACCACCCGGTCCGGGTTTTATCGAAGACATTTTCAAGGCGCCGCTCCCAACGGCGCCTTTCCCATTGTTTAGGAAACCACTGTGACAAATCCTTCACAAACGGCCCCGGATCGCTTGCGCGCCATGGGCCGAGCCGAATTCATTGCGATGATGGCCATGCTGATGGCGCTCAACGCCCTGGCGATCGATATCATGCTTCCCGGCCTGGGCGAGATTGGCGCCTCGCTGGGCGTGGTGAACGAAAACCACCGCCAATATGTCGTTTCTTCCTATGTATTCGGGCTTGGTGCGGCGCAGATCCTGTATGGCCCGCTTTCGGACCGCTTCGGCCGCCGAAAGCCCATGCTCTTCGGCATTGCGGTCTATATTCTGTGTGCGATCGGCATCGTGGTCGTGCCTTCCTTCGGCGCAATGCTGGTGCTGCGTTTCATCCAGGGTGCCGGCGCCGCAGCAACCCGGGTCATCACCATCTCGATCGTCCGTGACGTCTATGGCGGCCGCGCCATGGCGGAGGTCATGTCGCTGATCATGATGGTCTTCATGATCGTGCCGATCATCGCGCCAGGCACCGGCCAGCTCATCATGTTCCTCGGTAACTGGCACCTGATCTTCGTATTCATCGCGATCGTTTCGCTCTGTATCGGCTTCTGGATGTATAGCCGCCTACCCGAGACGCTGGACGCTGCCGACGTTCGCCCCTTCACTGTCTCCTCGATCCTTGACGGCTTCCGGATCGTGCTGACCAATCGCATCGCCCTCTGCTACACGATCGCCAGCACATTCATCTTCGGCGCCCTGTTCGGCTTCATCAATTCCGCCCAGCAGATTTACGGGGGGATTTACCAGCTCGGCGTCTGGTTCCCGGTCGCATTCGCAGCCGTGGCCGTGTTCATGTCGACCGCTTCCTTCCTGAATGCCCGTTTCGTCGGCCGGTTCGGCATGCGCCGCCTGTCGCACGGCTCGCTCATCGGCTTCATCACCATCACCTTCCTGTGGATGCTGATGCAGGTTTTCGGGCCGCAGCCCATGCCGATCCTTCTGTTCCTGGTGTTTTTCTCGCTCGCCATGTTCCAGTTCGGTTGGATCGGCTCGAACTTCAACTCGCTGGCCATGGAGCCGCTCGGCCATGTGGCGGGCACCGCCTCTTCGGTGCTCGGCTTCATGAGCACGGTCGGCGGATCGGTTATCGGGTTGGTGATCGGCCAGGCCTTCGACGGCACGGCCCTGCCGCTCGTTGCCGGCTTCTTCACCGTGTCCATTATCGGCCTGATTTTCGTTTTGATCGGCGAGAAGGGAAAACTCTTCCAGCCGCACAATCCGCGGATCTGAACAGCAAAAAGGCCGGAATAAATCCGGCCTTTTCCAATCAGGCTCCGATGATCTCGTTCCGCAGCATCTGCCAGCTTTCCTTGTCGGTGGCCAGCAGCAAACCGCCATCGACATGATGCGGCAGATAGGCTGAACCGTCGAAGCGCGCCGCATAACCGCCGGCCTCGGTCGCGATCAGCGTGCCTGCCAGATGATCCCAGGGCATCAGCTTGTTGTAGAGCACGAATTGCACATGGCCACCCGCAAAGGTGCGATATTCATGCGCCGAGCAGCGATAGCTCGAAAAGAAGCGTACCTTGGCAAGATTCCCCAGGATACGGTGGCGCATGTCACCGAAGAAATAGCCGGCTGAAGCCATGCCCACCATCGCATCCAGCGGCCGGGGTTGAGCCACGGAAAGACGGATTGCCTCCCCCTCAGGCCTTATCAGGAAAGCGCCGCCCCCCTTCTCCGCCATCACCCAGTCATCGCCCATGGGGTCATAGATGATGCCGGCGACCGTCTCGCCCTTCCAGACGATGGAGGCCATGACACCAAAAGCTGGAATGCCGGAAGCAAAGTTGAAGGTGCCGTCCACGGGATCGACAACGATCGCGAATTCCGCGTCGGCGAGCCTGCCAAGCAAGGCGGGGTCGGCGGCGACCGATTCCTCTCCGACGAACAATGCATCCGGAGCAATCGTTTCGAGCTCGCGCCGGATCAACCGCTCTGCCGCTTCATCTGCCTCCGTCACGAGGTCGGACGGTTCGCTTTTCGAGCGCACGTCGCCGTTTCCGAGCCGACGGAAGCGCGGCAGGATTTCGGATCTGGCAGCAAGGCGCAAGAGATCGGCAAGCTTCGTGACGTCGAGCGGAAGGGTCATCGTTATATCTCAGGTTCTGAAAGAGGAACTCAGGGTGACGGGTTGGTCTGCAGGCCGGCAAAATCGAAGAGTTTCGGATCAAGAAGATGGGACGGATTCACATGGGCGAGAGCGCGCAGCATCGCATCCTTGCGGCCGGGCATGCGTGCCTCGATCTCGCCAAGCATCTGCTTCATCGCATTGCGCTGCAAGCCGTCCTGCGAGCCGCAGAGATCGCAGGGGATGATCGGGAACTGCATGGCGGCGGCGAATTTCGCGAGATCGTCCTCGGCGCAATAGGCGAGCGGACGCAGCACCATCAGGTCGCCTTCGTCGTTCAGGAGCTTGGCCGGCATGCCTGCAAGACGGCCGCCGTGGAAGAAGTTCATGAAAAAGGTTTCAAGGATGTCTTCGCGGTGATGGCCGAGCACCAGCGCGTCGCACCTCTCCTCCCGCGCGATCCGGTAAAGATTGCCGCGGCGTAGCCTGGAACAGAGCGAGCAATAGGTGGCGCCTTCCGGCACCTTCTCCTTCACGATCGAATAGGTGTCGCGGTATTCGATCCGGTGCGTCACCCCGATCGAGGTCAGATAGTCCGGCAGGATGTGTTTCGGAAAATTCGGCTGGCCCTGATCGAGGTTGCAGGCGATCAGTTCGACCGGCAGAAGCCCGCGCCATTGCAGATCGAGCAGTACGGCGAGCAGCGAATAGGAATCCTTGCCGCCTGAAAGGCCAACCAGCCAGCGCTTCTGCCCTTTCAGCATCTGAAAGTCATCGAAAGCCTGGCGCACCTGCCGAAGCAGGCGCTTGCGCAGCTTGTTGAATGAGACCGAACTCGGCGCATCGCGGAACAATGCCGGCACCAGGCCATCGACGGCCTCATCCGGCTCATCCTCGATTCTGGCGTTCACACCCATTCGCCTTCCCTCAAAAACGGAGAAGCGGGCCTCGCCCGCTTCCTATATATCATCAGGCATCGAGCGCCGCTGCCACCGCCTCCAGCGCTTCGTCCGCCCTGGCTCCATCCGGACCACCCGCCTGAGCCATGTCCGGCCGTCCGCCGCCGCCTTTGCCGCCGAGGGCCGCGGAGGCGAGCCGCACCAGATCCACTGCGCTGAACCGGCCGGTCAGGTCCGGCGTCACCGCAACGACAGCACTTGCCTTGCCATCTTCCGACACACCGATCAGCGTTACGACGCCGGAGCCGAGGCTCACCTTGCCTTCATCGGCCAAACCCTTCAGATCCTTGGCATCGATGCCGGTGAGCGCCTTGCCCATAAATTTGATGCCGCCGATTTCGCGGACATCGCCGGCCGAGCCGCCCTGCCCGCCGCCCATGGCAAGCCGGCGCTTGGCATCGGCCAACTCTCTCTCAAGCTTACGCCGTTCGTCGATCAGCGCCTCGACGCGCGAAACGACCTCCGTCGGCTGTACCTTCAGCGCGCCAGCCAGCGTCTTCACCCGCTCGTCCTGCTCGGCGAGATAGGCGCGTGCCGCCTCGCCCGTCACCGCCTCGACACGGCGGACACCGGCGCCGACCGCGCTTTCGCCCAGAATGCGGACCAGGCCGATATCGCCGGTCGCATTCACGTGCGTGCCGCCACAAAGCTCGACCGAATAGGGCTTGCCGGACTTCGGTCCCTCGATGGCCCTGCCCATGGAAACGACGCGCACTTCGTCGCCGTATTTCTCTCCGAACAGCGCCATCGCGCCTTCCGCGATTGCATCGTCGACACTCATCAGGCGCGTGGTGACCGGCGCATTCTGAAGAACGATGGCATTTGCCATGTCTTCGACCTTCTGCAATTCCTCGCTGGTCATCGGCTTCGGATGCGAAACGTCGAAACGCAGGCGTTCCGGCGCGACCAGAGAACCCTTCTGCGCCACGTGCGTGCCGAGAACTTCGCGCAGCGCCTCATGCAATAGGTGGGTCGCCGAATGGTTCGACCGCAGGCGTGAGCGGCGACTGTGATCGACCGCCAGCGCCACGGCATCTCCGACCTTCAAGGTGCCATCGGCGACGATCGCGCTATGAACAAAAAGGCCCTCGCCCTTCTTCTGCGTATCAGAGACGTCCAGCCGGGCACTGTCCGTAGAGATTGCACCGGTATCGCCCATCTGGCCACCGGATTCCCCATAGAACGGTGTCTGATTGACGATCACCTGCACCTGATCACCAGCCGATGCGCTATCGACCGCCTTGCCGTCGCGGACGATCGCCTGGACGACGCCCTCCGCCGTCTCTGTGTCGTAACCCAGGAATTCGGTCGCACCGAACTTTTCCTTGAGTTCGAACCAGATCGTCTCGGTTGCCTTGTCGCCGGAGCCCGCCCAATGGGAGCGGGCTTCGGCCTTCTGGCGCTCCATGGCGTCGGTAAATCCTGAAATGTCGACACCGATTTCACGGGCGCGCAGCGCATCCTGGGTCAAGTCGAGCGGAAAGCCGTAGGTGTCGTAGAGCTTGAAGGCTGTTTCACCGTCGAGCATATCGCCCTTGTGAAGCGTGCTCGTTGCGTCGGACAGCAGCGAGAGGCCGCGTTCCAGCGTCTTGCGGAAGCGGGTCTCCTCGAGTTTCAACGTTTCGGAAATCAGGGCCTCGGCGCGCACCAGCTCCGGATAGGCGCGGCCCATCTGCTGGACGAGCGCCGGCAACAGTTTCCAAAGCAGCGGCTCCTTGGCGCCAAGCAACTCGGCATGACGCATGGCGCGGCGCATGATGCGGCGAAGCACATAACCGCGTCCTTCGTTGGACGGAAGCACGCCATCGGCGATCAGGAAAGCGGTGGACCGCAAGTGGTCGGCAATCACGCGATGGCTCGCGCGACGCTCGCCTTCCGCCTTGACGCCGGTTGCCTCCTCGGAGGCCGAAACCAGTGCGCGGAACAGGTCGATATCATAGTTGTCATGCTGCCCCTGCAAAACGGCCGCAACGCGCTCCAGACCCATGCCGGTGTCGATCGAAGGACGCGGCAGGTCGATGCGCTCCTCCTTCGTAACCTGCTCATATTGCATGAAGACGAGGTTCCAGATCTCGATGAAACGGTCGCCATCCTCCTCCGGCGAACCGGGAGGGCCGCCCCAGATATGCTCGCCATGGTCGTAGAAGATTTCCGAGCATGGACCGCAGGGGCCGGTATCGCCCATCGCCCAAAAATTGTCGCTGGTCGGGATGCGGATGATCTTCTCGTCGGCCAAGCCGGCGATCTTCTTCCACAGGCTGAAAGCATCGTCGTCCGTATGGTAGACGGTCACCAGAAGACGGTTGCGGTCAAGGCCGAATTCCTTGGTGATCAGGTTCCAGGCAAGCTCGATCGCACGCTCCTTGAAATAGTCGCCGAAGGAGAAATTGCCGAGCATTTCGAAGAAGGTATGGTGGCGTGCCGTATAGCCGACATTGTCGAGGTCGTTATGCTTGCCGCCGGCCCGCACGCATTTCTGTGCGGTCGCGGCCGTCGAATAAGAACGGGTCTCCAGACCGGTGAAGACGTTCTTGAACTGCACCATCCCGGCATTGGTGAACATCAGCGTCGGATCGTTGCGCGGCACCAGCGGACTGGAAGCCACGACTTCGTGTCCGTTCTTTCGGAAATAGTCGAGAAAGGTCGACCGAATTTCATTCACGCCGCTCATGCTACGCCCTTCTTCACCGCCGGATGCGGTCCGTTATTTGAAAACCAGAGGCTTGTATCGTCCGCACCCCCAACTGTCCAGCCGCACACCGCTCAACCAAACGAGAAACCGGCCGCGCATCTTTCGATTCGCGGCCGGCTATAAAGTAACCGAGGAGAAGCTCCAAACGCGACGGAACCGCCTACATTTCGGCGGCTTCGCCGCCGTCGTCCGCGTCGGGACCGCCATTCTGGAGGAAACGATCGGCGATGAGACCGGCATTCTGGCGAAGCGACATTTCGATCTCGCGGGCAAGTTCGGGATTGTCGCGCAGGAACGTCTTGGCGTTCTCGCGGCCCTGGCCGAGACGCTGGCTGTTATAGGAGAACCACGCACCGGACTTTTCGACGATGCCGGCCTTCACACCGAGATCGACGAGTTCGCCGGTCTTGGATACGCCCTCGCCATACATGATGTCGAATTCCACCTGCTTGAAGGGAGGCGCCATCTTGTTCTTGACGACCTTGACGCGAGTCTGGTTGCCGACCACTTCCTCGCGTTCCTTGACCTGTCCGATGCGACGGATGTCGAGGCGAACCGAGGCATAGAATTTCAGCGCATTGCCGCCGGTCGTGGTTTCCGGCGAACCGAACATGACACCGATCTTCATGCGGATCTGGTTGATGAAGATGACCATGCAGTTGGAGCGCGAGATCGAGGCCGTCAGTTTGCGCAGCGCCTGACTCATCAGTCGCGCCTGCAAGCCCGGAAGGCTGTCGCCCATCTCGCCCTCGATTTCAGCACGCGGCGTCAGCGCCGCAACCGAATCGACGACGAGAACATCGACGGCACCGGAGCGCACCAGCGTATCGGTGATCTCGAGCGCCTGCTCGCCGGTATCGGGCTGGGAGATCAGGAGATTCTGGAGATCGACCCCGAGCTTGCGGGCATAGACCGGATCGAGTGCATGTTCGGCGTCGACAAAGGCGCAGATGCCGCCCTTCTTCTGGGATTCGGCGATCGTCTGCAGTGCGAGCGTCGTCTTGCCTGAGCTTTCAGGGCCATAGATCTCGACGATACGGCCCTTCGGCAGACCACCGATACCAAGCGCGATATCGAGGCTTAGAGAGCCGGTCGAAACCGTCTCGATCTCGACGATGTTCTCGTTCGAGCCGAGCTTCATGATCGATCCCTTACCGAAGGATCGTTCGATCTGCGACAGTGCCGCCTCCAGCGCCTTGCTCTTGTCCACGCCTTTATCCTCTACGAGCCGCAAAGTATTCTGTGCCATATGATCCCACCTTTAGGTTATTGCCACCGCGCAAGCAATGAAGCAGCCGATAAAGATGATGTACATGTTTTGTTCTCATTTGACAAGCGCCAATCAACTGCTTGACTGCAAATCGTTATTTCCATTCCGTTCTCAAGATGTTCACGTATTCTGGCATGTGGAAAATTCATCAAGGAAAACAAGACATCGCCACATCCAGCGGACGAATCGCAGCGTTTCGAAATTTTTAGAAACCGGCCCGCTTCTCAGTTCGAATCAAGCATCTCCCGGACCGCGACAGCGAGCTGCTTCAGCGAAAACGGCTTTGGCAGGAAGCCGAACTTGGCGTCAGCCGGCAGGTTACGGGCAAAGGCATCTTCCGCATAGCCGGAAACGAAGATGAACTTCAGGTCCGGATAGGATTTGCGCAGCTCGGTAAGCAGCGTGGGCCCGTCCATTTCCGGCATGACGACATCGGAAACGACGATATCGACCTTGCCCTGAAGTTCCTCCATGATCTCCAGCGCCTCGGTGCCGGAACCCGCTTCGTGAACGGTATAACCGCGCGTTTCCAGCATGCGCTTGCCGCCGCGACGGACTGCTTCCTCGTCCTCGACCAACAGCACGACTGCGGACTTGCCTGTCAGATCGAGGTCTTCCGCGGGCGTCACCGAGACGACCGGTGGCGGGGCGGCCTGACCGGCCGGGGCATTGGTGGCAGCCCCCGGAGCGACCGCGACTGCCGCCTCGGGCACGTGGCGGGGCAGGAAGATGCGGAAACTCGTGCCGCGGCCGACTTCCGACTCCGGATAGATGTAGCCGCCGGATTGCTTGACGATCCCATAAACCATGGAGAGGCCGAGGCCGGTACCCTTGCCCACTTCCTTGGTGGTGAAGAAGGGTTCGAAAATCTTGTCCATGATTTCGGAGGGAATACCGGTGCCGGTATCGGAGACCTCCACCATCACGAAATCTTCCGAAGGCAGGTCCGCCTGATGAAAACCCGCGGCTTCCTCCGCGGAGACGTTGCGGGTCTTGATCAGGATCGTGCCGCCCTGAGGCATGGCATCGCGGGCATTGACGCAGAGATTGATCAACACCTGTTCGAACTGCGAGAGATCGGTGCGCACCGGCCAAAGATCGCGGCCGTAGTCCACTTCGAGCTTCACATTCGTGCCGGAGATCAATCGATCCACCAGCATGCGCAGATCGCCGACGACATCTGTGAGGTTCAGCACGACCGGCCGCATGGTCTGCTTGCGCGAGAAGGCAAGCAACTGGCGCACCAGCACAGCCGCGCGGTTGGCGTTCCTCTTGATCTCCATGAGGTCCGCGAAACTCGCATCGGAAGGACGCGCCTGCAAAAGCAGGTGATCGGATGAAAGCAGGATTGCGGTGAGTACGTTGTTGAAGTCATGCGCGATGCCGCCCGCAAGCGTACCGACCGCATTGAGCTTCTGTGTCTGCGCCATCTGGGTCTCGAGCGCCTTCTGCTCGGTCGTTTCGACCGCATAGACGATCGCCGCTTCTTCAGGCGCCTCGTCGCTCTCGTCGATCACGGCATTCACGTAGAAGCGCATATAACGGTTTTCGTCAGCAGGATGGCGCGAATCAATGGGTGCAATGTCACCCTGCCGGTCCTTTGCGGCGGCAAGCGCCTGCATGAGCTGCTGGCGGGAATTTTCATGCACGATGCGGTCGAGATCCGCGCCGGTCTCGACGTCGTCGCGCGATACCACGCCGGCGAACAGTTTCAGGAACGGTGCGTTGATGCGCAGGATCCTGCCTTCGCCGTCGACGGAAGCGATCGCCATCGGCGTGTTGTTGAAGAAGCGCGTGAAGCGCATCGCCGAGGCCGACTGATCTCCCTCGCCGCCCTTCGGCCGCGTCAATACGATCGTGCGGCTTTCACCCGGCGCACCGTCGCGGGTGGCGCTGACACTGTGCACCAGGCGCACGGGCAGGCTTTGGCCGTTGGTACGGCGCAGGTCGAGATCGAGCGTTTCGGTCCGCTGCAGCCCAGGGGCCGCCTGCACCGACTGAATGAGCGCCATGCCCTCGCCCGCCACAAGGTCCGAAATCGTCATCGAACGCGGCATGAATTTGGTCAGATCAATGCCGAGCCATTCGGCGAGCGTGGCATTGAGATAGAAGATCTCGCCCTTCTTTCCGGCAGAAAAGAAGCCCGCCGGAGCATGGTCGAGATAGTCGATTGCATTCTGCAGTTCCCGGAAGAAGCGCTCCTGGTCCTCACGTTCGGAGGTGATGTCGGTAATCTGCCAGATATCGAGCTGGCCCTTGCCGGCCGGCCCGAGCAGCCGCGCCTTCAGACGATACCAATGGGCACCCGAGCCGTTGCCGGTGACGCGGCCAAGAGGCTGCAGAAGCCGGAACTCCTCGTGACCCTCACGCCCCTCACGGAGCGCCGTGGTCAGCCGGTAGAGCGCCTCGGTCGATTCACGGGTCTTGGAAAGCAGTGCTTCCAGGGATTGCACATTGCTTGCCTTGGTCGCGCCGGTCATCCGGCCATAGGCGGCGTTGGCATAGAGAATGCGACCCTTCGGATCGGTGATCAGAATTCCGTCGGGATGGCTGGCGAGGAACCCGCGTGCCAGCTCGTCGGATCGCGATTGCGGCATGACTTCGACAAGGCCGATAAGCGAGGAAACCAGGAAAAAAATGCCGACCATGGCGAGGATGCCGAGCAGTCCGAGCACCACCTCGTTGGCGAGCGCATGCTGGAACAGCACGAAGCCGGCGGCCACCCCGCAAAGCACGAGAGCCAGAAGAACGATCCGGATGATGGTGCCGCCGCGTGTCCCGCGCTCCACCAGAGGCGCCTCGTAGTTGCCGCCTTGCTGCAACTTCGTCATCAATTCCTCGCATTTCGGCCGGCGCCGCGGCCATGGACATCCGCAGGAAGAAATCCCCGCGATTCCTTCTTAGCAAGTTGCAGGTGAAGCAAAAAGCTCCGCAAGGCCACAAAACCCGGGACAGTTCGCAGGTGCGACCTATCTTTACCATTTCATCCCGCTTTTCCGGGATGGGACAACGACAGCGGACGGCTTGCCTAGGCATAAAAAAAGTCGTCTTTTACGGCAGCGTTCATATGAGGAGTGGCAAAAAATGTTGGAAGATCTGTTGAGCGCCTACGGTAGCCGCCTCGTGATCGCAGTCCTCGGTGTCGGCATTGCGCTTCTTCTGCTCGTTGTCGCGCTGTGGATGATCCGCGGCCGCAATGGGCCCTCGCCCTTCGTGCGCGGCGGGAAGAACCGCCAGCCGCGGCTGCAGGTACTGGATGCCGCCGCCGTCGACGCACGCAGGCGCCTCGTCCTCGTCCGCCGCGACAATGTCGAACACCTGGTGATGATCGGCGGGCCGACGGATATCGTCATCGAGAGCGGAATTTCGACAGGGGCCGCCGGCATGAATGCGGCATCGGCGTCCGCCGCAAGCCGTTCCACACCTTTAGATCCTTCGGATATGACGGTTCCCTTCTCCGCTTTGCCGGCCGCCGAGCCGCGAACTGCTCTCGCCCAGCGTCCGGTGTCTCCGGAACCTCGCGTGGAGCCGGCAAGGGAACGTTCCGTTTCCCGCGACGCGACGCGTCCGGCGCCAGCCGTCATGCCGCTCGCCACCGGACCGGGGCCGATGGATACAACGCCCCCGCGGCCCGCGCCGCCCATTCTTGCCGCGCCTCCCGAACATGCGGTCGCGCCGAAAATCGAACTGCCTGTCCGGCAAGCAACTGACGTGAAACCCGAGCCCTTGCGGCCGGTCGGAGCAGTGGCGGCCGCCGCCACGTCCGCTCATTCGCTCGACATTGCCGCCAATGTGCTTGATGCCGCCCGCGAACGGGTCCTGCAGGACGTCCCCGAGCCGCGCGTCGCGCCCGCCAATCCTGCGGCGGTTCCCCCCGTGCTCCAGCCCGCAGCCGAGAAACCGAAACAGCTCGGCAGCGATTTCGAACGAATCCTCGAACAGGAGATGGCCAACAATCTGGCCGCCCGCGAGGCTGCAGCGCTGGGGCAGCCGCCCGCTCCGACGCTGCCGCGCAATCCATCAGCAGCACCACGTGTCACCGGCGCCACGCCCGAGCCGTCCCTGCAGACGGAGGTCGCCCGCATCTTCGGCGAGATGTCTGTCAACCGCGACAAATGAGCGACGGCCCCCTATGATTTCTCGCCAATAAAAAAGGCACGGAAAACCGTGCCCTTGAAATTGCGTTTCGGCGAAATCGTGAAACTATTCGTCCCGGTAGACCTTCTCGCGGCGCTCGTGCCGTTCCTGCGCTTCAATCGACAGCGTTGCAATCGGTCGGGCGTCAAGACGCTTGAGCCCGATCGGCTCACCGGTCTCTTCGCAATAGCCGTAGGTGCCGTCTTCGATACGCTGGAGGGCGGCGTCAATCTTGGAAATCAGCTTGCGCTGGCGATCACGGGCGCGGAGTTCGATGGCTCTGTCGGTTTCGGAGGAGGCCCGATCAGCGAGATCGGGATGATTTGCGCTTTCTTCTGCCAGATGATCCAGCGTTTCGCGCGCTTCTCTCAGGATGTCATTTCTCCAAGCAATCAACTTTGCTCGGAAATACGCTTTTTGATTTGCATTCATGAACTCGTCGTCTTCCGAGAGCACATAATTGCTAAGATCGATCTTCTCACTCAACGCGATTCTCCTGAAGAACATCTCATGCGGCGCCTCTATATCCTATTCGCCTATGCCGGTTCAAGCCTTCCGCCAAGCATTAAGATATTTTTAAAACCGTCACAAAATTCAGCTAAATGGCTATTTTTTAACCTTTATTGACTGCAGCCAGTTTTCTTGTGCTTAACTTGGCCGGCGCGTGTCCGTTCCAGCAGAAACATTTCGGGCAGTTGACGAGTATCCCGTCGAAAGGCTACCCATCCAGTGAATTTCTTTGGTTCTGGCGCCGGGCATGACGACGATCACTCCTCCTCCTTCCCGCATCTATCTCCTGCGCCACGCCAAGTCTGGCTGGGCGGAGCCGGGACAGCATGATTTCGACCGGGCGCTCGACAATCAGGGCTTTGCCGAGGCCGAGATCGTCGCCGACAAAGCGGCCGACAGGAAATACTGGCCCGATATCGTGATCAGTTCGACCGCGGTCCGCTGCCGTCAAACGGCGGAAGCCGTGCGACGTGCGACCGACGAAGCGATCGAGCCGGTCTATATCGACGAGCTCTACAGCGGCTCGCTCAGCACCTATCTTGCCGTCCTCGAAGGCCAGAAGGAAAGCGCCTCGGTGATGCTGATCGGCCATAACCCGACCATGGAAGAAGTGCTGGAGGCGTTGATTGGCGCCGACCAGATGGTCGCCGCCATTCCGGGCGGCTATCCGCCTGCCGGTCTCGCCGTGCTCGATTATCGCGGGATTGTTGCAGGTTCCGGCGCAGCCTGGGTGCTGATCGACTTCCTGACGGCCTGAGACGTGCCGTCGCCTTTGCGGCATCGTCTCCGCTTCCTATATAGCTGGAACATCGAACCCGGAACGACGCCTTGCCGCCTTCGCTTACCAGCTTCACCGACGACGCGCGGATTGCGCTCGACAATATCACCGATCGGGCCTCGGGCCTCATGCATCCCGCCATCCGGCTTGGTGTCACCGGCCTGTCGCGGGCCGGCAAGACGGTATTCATATCATCGCTCGTCCACAACCTTTTGAACGGTGGTCGCCTGCCGCTCTTCGAAGCCGTCCGCTCTGGACGCGTTTCCGCGGTGCGGCTCGAACCACAACCGGACGATGCGATCCCGCGCTTCCAGTATGAGGACCATATCCAGGCGCTGGTGCGCGACCGCATCTGGCCGGATTCGACCCGCGCCATTTCGGAGCTGCGCATCACGCTGGACTATCAGAGCGCCAGCGGCTGGAGCCGGATGTTCTCGCGCGGCCGGCTTTCGATCGACATCGTCGATTATCCCGGAGAATGGCTGCTCGACCTTCCGCTTCTCACCCAGGATTTTCGCGCATTCAGCGAGAACACCGTAACGCTCGCCGAAACCGGCATCCGCAAGGAATTGTCGCACGAGTGGCTGGCGCTGGCGTCGAGCATCGACATGGACGCGCCGGCGGACGAGATGACGGCGCGGCGCCTTTCGGAGGCTTTTGCAGCTTATCTGAGGGCCTGCAAAGCGGATGAGCGCTCGCTGTCGACCTTGCCGCCCGGACGCTTTCTGATGCCCGGCGATCTGGAGGGTTCGCCCGCGCTCACCTTCGCGCCGCTGCCGAACATTCCGGAGACAAAAGCCTCCAAGGGTTCGCTGCGGGCCATGATGGAACGCCGCTACGACGCTTATAAAAACGTGGTCGTCAAACCCTTTTTCCGCGAGCATTTCGCCCGGCTCGACCGGCAGATCGTGCTGATCGACGCTCTTCAGGCGATCAACCGCGGCCCGGAAGCCGTGCAGGATCTGGAGCGCGCGCTGACGGACGTGCTCGCCTGTTTCCGCCCCGGCAGCAACAGCTTCTTCTCGTCGCTCGTCGGCCGAAGGATCGACAAGGTTCTGGTCGCCGCCACCAAGGCGGACCACCTGCATCACGAAAGCCATGACCGGCTAGAAAGGCTCACCGGCCGTCTGGTCGATCGCGCGATCCAGCGGATCGGCATGGCAGGCGCGGGCATCGAGGTGATGGCGATCGCTTCCGTCCGCGCCACCCGCGAGGCGACCGTCAAGGAAGACAACCACATCCTGCCGGTCATCGTCGGTACGCCGATGGCGGGTGAGACAATCAATGGCGAGCGTTTCGACGGAAACAAGAAAACTGCCATATTTCCCGGAGATTTACCGGATAATCCTGAAGCATTGTTTCAAAATCTCGATGCACCGAATGCGGAACTCCCGGAAATCAACGTCGTTCGCTTCCGCCCGCCGGCGCTGGAAGAATCGAACGGCGGCCTGAAGCTCTCCGTGCCGCATATCCGGCTCGACCGCGCCATGCAGTTCCTGTTCGGAGACCGCCTCGCATGAAACCGCCCGAGACACCTCAGAACGGCAAGCGCCGGCCCGCCTCCTTCGCGGTGGAAGAAGAAGCGATATCTCATGGCGAGGCAGCCCCCCCGGTTCGTCGCAGCCCGCGCAGTTTCGAGGGCGAGGTCGTCGTCACCCCTGATGACCAGGACCCTTTCGTGACGCCGGCCGAGCTCGCCCCGGAAGCGATCCCCGTTGCCGAGCCGCGGGCGCGCAAGAAATTCTCCTTCGTCAATCTGGCGCTCGCCGCCTTCGGCACCTTCCTGTCGCTCGCCTTCGGACTGTGGGCCGACCAGGTGATCCGCGACCTCTTCTCGCGCGCCGACTGGCTCGGCTATGCGGCACTGATCGCGCTCGGGGTCGGGCTTCTCGCGGTGGCGGTGATCATCGGTCGTGAAATCTTCGGCATGATGCGGCTTTCCGCCGTCCAGACGTTGAAGGCGGAAGCCGAGGAAGCGATCCTTTCCCCTCGTCCGGCAGCGGCACGCACTGTCGTCTCGAGGCTTGCGAAAATCCTCAGCCATCGCGCCGAGACCGCCAGGGGCCGGGCCACGCTCGATGCCACGAAAGATGACATTATTGACGGCCCACAGCTTCTGGAACTGGCCGAACGGGAACTCCTGGCTCCCCTCGACCGCAAGGCCCGCGCACTGATCCTCGGCTCATCCAAACGCGTTTCGATCGTCACCGCCGTCAGCCCCCGCGCGGTCGTCGACCTTGCCTATGTGCTCTTCGAAGTCACAAGGCTCATCCGCGCCATGGCGGAACTTTATGGGGGCCGGCCGGGTACTCTCGGCCTCATGAGGCTGATGCGGGACGTGATCGCGCATCTCGCCGTCACCGGTTCGATCGCCGTCGGCGACGGTCTCGCCCAGCAGGTGCTCGGCCACGGGCTTGCCTCGAAACTGTCGAAGAGGCTTGGCGAAGGGGTCATCAACGGGCTGCTCACCGCTCGAATCGGTATCGCCGCCATGGACCTCTGCCGGCCACTTCCTTTCAAGGCAGTCAAGCGCCCGGGGATCGGCGATTTCATCTCGGATATTGCAGCGGTCGGCAGCCGGAAAGACGAAGAATAGGCCGATCGAGGGTCGCTGCAATCCGGCCACGGATACCACTCGTTAACCATTCCCGCCTAAATTACGAAGCACTTAACGTCGCTGCTTGTCGGGGAAAGTATCATGTATCCGCGCCTCCTTTCGCTTATCGGCGGGCTTGCCGTTCTGACTGTCGCGGCCACGTCGGCCATGGCTCCGCAAGCGGAAGCCGCTCCTCGCGACAAGGTTTTCTTCCAGTCGGTCGCCGGCGCCTGGAAAGGCCCGGGCGAAATCGTCGCCGGCAAATACAAGGGCACCAAATTCAGTTGCAGCCTGACCGGTGCGCCGACTCCGGACGGCGATGTCGGCATCAAGCTCGACGGCACCTGCCGGGTCGGCGTCTTCCAGCAGCCTATGTCGGCGGTTATCACCCAGAGCGGTCGCGGCTACACCGGCAAATTCCTGGACGGTGCGGAAGGCAAGGGTCTCGACATCATCTCCGGGTCGGTCAATGGCGACAAGGTCGTGATGGGCATCAACCGTGCCAAGCTCAACGGCGCCATGGTGGCTAGCCTGCGCGGCGAGAACAAGATGAACATCACGATTTCGGTCAAGGTCGAAGACCAGATGATTCCGGTCATCGGGCTCAGCCTCGACCGGGACCTCGACTCGATCGCCGTCGGTTCGATCAACCAGTAAAGACCGCGTCCGCGGCGCTTACGCGCCCCGCCACCAATCCTGGCTGTCCCTTGCGATCTTGATGCCGGCGGTATCCGTTTCCTGGAGCCACTCGCCCACTTTTCGTCCCTTCACCAGAAGGTCTGGTGCGATATCTGCAAGCGGCATCATCACAAACCCCCGCTCGGTCATGCGGGGGTGCGGCAATTCCAGTTTCTCGCTCTTCTGATTACGTGTCCCGAAGGTGAGGATGTCTATGTCGATAGTACGCGGCCCCCAGCGCTCCAGTCGCACTCTCTTCATGCCCTGTTCGATCGACAGGCAGACATCGAGAAGCTCCTCGGGGTCCAGCGACGTTTCCACCAGCGCACAGCAGTTGAAGAAATCCGCCTGATCCGTCTTTCCCCAGGGCGGAGTCGAATAAAGTTTCGAAACGGCGAGGACGCGGCAATCTTCGCGTTGGTCGAGTTGCCGCAGGGCTTCGGCCATGGCGGCCGGGGGATCGCCGATATTGCCGCCGATACCCAATGCGGCGATCTCGAAGGGCTTTTCAGGCGACGTGTTCAACACGCACCTCCGCATAATCCAGGATACCTGGGATCGGCACGCTCGGCTTGCGAACGGTGATATCGGCACGCTTGATCTGCGGAGACCAGGCGCAGAGCGCCACGGCGATATCCCTGGCGAGCGCCTCGATCAGGTTGCGGCGGTTCTGCGTCACGACTTTTTCGACAATCTCATAGGCGATGCCGTAGTGGACCGTACTCTCGACATCATCGTTTTCGAGCGCCTCGTCCGCTGCCACATGCATGACGACGTCGACGAAGAAGCGCTGGCCGAGCGTGGCTTCCTGCTCAAATGCGCCATGCCGGGCGTAAAAGCCGCAGTTCTTCAGCGTGATCGTATAGGTGCCCATCAGGTATTTCCTTTTTCCTCATGAGCCCAGGCGGCAGCCAGCACGGCGTCCGCCATCGCCAGCGCATCGCGGTTGGCGGCGACATTGTGGACGCGGAAGATCGCCGCTCCCGCAAGCCGCAGGATGGCAGTGGTCGCGGCGGTCGCGACATCGCGTTCCTCCGGCTTGTCGCGGCCTGTCCCCGCGCCGATGAAACGCTTTCGCGATGTACCGACAAGCAGCGGAAAGCCAAGCCGGTGCAGCTCAGCAAAGCGCGCCATCAGCTCCATGTCGTCGTCGCGGTTCTTGGCGAAACCGAAGCCCGGATCGAGTACGATCGCCTCTTCCGGAATACCGGCGGCACGGGCGATCTCAAGCGATTTTGTGAGGAAGAATTCCTGGTCCGCGATGCGGTCGGCCCGCTTTTCCTGCTCGCGGCCCCGGCCGGTATGCATGATGCAGATGCCGGCTCCCGTCGCCGCGGCGACCGTTGCGATCTCCGGCTCGCGCTGCAGGCCGTGCACGTCGTTGATGATGTGGGCGCCTGCCGCCATGGCGAGCCTCGCCGTCTCGGCACGATAGGTGTCAATGGAGATCAGCGCGTCGGTCTCTGCCGCAAGTCTCTCGATTACCGGCAGGACACGGCCCTGCTCTTCCGCGGCCATTACTTCCGCCGCGCCTGGCCGCGTCGATTCGCCGCCGATGTCGAGAATTGCGGCACCGTCGCGGACGCAGGCGAGCGCGTGAGCCACCGCAGCGTCGACGCTTCCGTAGCGTCCGCCATCGGAGAAGGAATCCGGCGTGACGTTGATGATCGCCATGATATGGCCCGTCGGGCCAAGCTCGAAGGTCCGGCCCCGCCCAACGTGCCATGACCTGTTGCGCCGCGATGTCACCGGCTGTCCATCTGTCGAGGGGTAACGCAAAATTTCATGCCTTTGTGTTGCGCTCCCCTTGGCTATGCCCCAAGCTTGGTTGAAGTTCAACGTCGCAGGCCAGAGAATGTTTTTAATGCGCAGGGTCCGCCGGCTTTCCGGTGCAATTCTTTTCCTCTGCGTGATCCCGGCGGTGGCTTCGGCCCAGCCAGCCATCACCAAGACCTATTCCTATTTCCGGATCGGCGGACGCACGGCGGAAGATCTCGACAAGGAACTCGAGAAGCGAGGCCCCGTCACGCGCACGACCGGACACCGCCACCCGGGGGCGACGGAGATCAAATTCGGCGGCGACGTCACCTATATGGAAAAGGGCGGGCGCTGCGAGATCAGCGGCGCGCGGGTGACGTTGCGCACCCGCATCGTCCTGCCACGCTGGAGCAATCGCAGACGCGCCACAGCCGACCTCGGTTTCATCTGGGACACGCTGTCGACGGATATCAAGCGGCACGAGGAGCGCCATGCGGAGATCGCCCGCAACCATGCCTACCAGTTGGAACGGGAACTGCTCGCCCTTCGTCCGAACAGGAGTTGTGAGGTTCTGGAGAAACAGGTGGCGGAGATCACAAGCCGGCTTCTAGAATCCCATGACAGGGAACAGTTGCGCTTCGATCAGGTCGAGGCGGCGAATTTCGATGCGCGCCTGATGCGGCTCCTGCAGTACAACCTGAAGCGCAGAGGCAAGTAAGCCGCGTTCCTTGAAATCGCCAACTCGAACGCAGCGAAGCTTTCGTGAAGCTTGCGCCTCATCCGGCCAATGACGGATGATTTATCGCGATAGCCTAAAATACGAATCTCATATATAGATGAGACATGGTTGATCTGCCGGCGAGTCGTCGAAAGGCGAAGCAAACGAGGTAGATAGCAACGAGATCAGTGTGCGTTCCGATCGGGCGGCGATATGTTGCACAGCCCCCCTCGGCATCCGTGAGTATCGTTTTCCGCGCTTTTTAGGTTCTCCTGGCGCGTCTTCAGCCACAGGTGTCTCCTCCCTCGCCTGTTGGTGATGCGCCCGCCTCGCCTCGCTTGCAGTTTTGCGCAGCGAGGCTTCTTTTTGCGCTTCTTTCGTGAAAAAGAGAAGGTCAGGCCTGCCGCTCAGGCACGTTGACGATCAGCCCGTCGAGCTCGGGCTTCACCTTGATCTGACAGGAAAGCCGGGAATTCGGCCTCACCTCGAAGGCGAAGTCGAGCATGTCCTCCTCCATCGGTGCGGGCGGCCCCACCTTTTCGGTCCAGGCCTCATCCACATAGACATGACAGGTCGCACAGGCGCAGGCGCCGCCGCATTCCGCCTCGATGCCGGGAACGGAATTGCGAACCGCATTCTCCATGACTGTGGAGCCGGGTTCGGCGTCGATATCGAAGCGCGTTCCGTCGAAGGCAACGATGGTCAGTTTCGTCATGATGTTGGAAATCCGGGATGTTGAAGGGTTACGGCTTATTTAAGCGCGCTGTCTTCCAATAAAACCCCGGTCCAGTCAACATTTTCGGGCGCCGCAGGCTGTCCCATGGGCGCCCTGAGCCAAAAATTAATGCCTCTAGCGGCAGAGCTTATTGATGAAGTTTTCCACTTCGATGACGGCTGCGTCGACAGCGGCCTTCAGAGTGGCGTCCGCACTCTTGTTTTCGAGTTTCTCGGCTGCTGCTGAAACCTGGAAAGCACCGACCGCGCTGGCGGCTCCCTTCAGGCGATGGGCGACAGCCGCGGTCGTCGCAGCGTCGGCGCCGGTCATGTCCTGCAGCGCACGCCGCGCTTGGCGCGCGAACATCTGCAGCACTTCGATTTCGAGCGCCTTGTCGCCCATAGTCTGGTGCGCGAGATGAACGAGATCAATCGGACGGGAGTGCGAGGGGCACGCGCCCCGATGATTTTCCGGCGCTTCGAACGCGATACTGACGGCTGCCATTGCCATGGACCAGTTTTCCCTATTGTTATTCTAAAAGTGTCCCGAATTGTGCGGGGCACATGCCGCTATCCCGTTAAATTCCGGCACAATCGGGGCTGAAATCTTCCCATATGGTTAATTTCTGCTAAGCTCCCGGGATTTTAGGACTTTTGCATCTTTCCATGGTTTAAATTCTGTTAACAACAATCCGAGCCACCGGCCTCAGGCAGGCGTTTTAATTGTGCCAGATGGCCGGATGTGCCACTACAGTACGACTAAGGTGGCGAGGAATATTCTCCTTTTGCCGCAGATGTCAGGTTGGTAAGCTTTCGTTATCATCCGTTTGAAAGAACGGCCGTCCGACCTGAAAGTGAATAGGAAACAGGCTCCATGAGGGAGTTGGGTTTCCGGCAGGCAGTGTTCCGTCTTTCGGTCTGCGGGCGGCAGAGCGTCGGATGGGATGGCCGGGCGAGTATGTAACGAGGCGTAACCGCATGGCGAAGAAAACCAGCAGCGAATCGATCGACGAGACGGCGTTCCAGGCGTTGGAAGATGCTCTGAAGATCAATTTCGACGATGAGCCGCCGCGCCCCAAACCAGCGCTCCATGCCTCGGAGGCCCGCGTGTCAGATACATCCAAGCAGCGTCCGGCTCCTTCGCAGAATCAGGAGGACACCGCCGAATCCTACAGATCGTCGGCTTCCGAGACCGTTGCCAAGTCTCCTGCCCTCCAGCCTGCCAATGACGCCGGCAGGCGCAGTACGACGGCCCTTCTCAGGACACTGGAAGGCGGCGCGATGCGTTCGGCCATCCGCAATGCGGTGATCATCTCGATTCTCTGGGCGATCGCCGGCATCGGGCTTGGCCAGCTCATTTATGGCAACCAACTGTGGGAAATCACTTCCGTCGCCGGCGTGCTTGCTGCGCCGGGCCTCGTCGCGCTCGTGGTCGGCATCCTTGTGCCAATCATGCTGTTCTTCGCCTTCGCCATCATGATGGCGCGCGCGCAAGATCTCAGGAACGCTGCCCGCTCCATGGCCGAAGTGGCGCTTCGCTTGTCCGAGCCGGAGACGATCGCCTCCGAGCGGATCATGAGCGTCGGACAGGCCGTGCGCCGCGAAGTCTCGGCGATGAATGAAGGCATCGAGCGCACCATCGCACGCGCCACCGAGCTCGAAACCCTTGTGCATTCGGAAGTCAATGCGCTGGAGCGCAGCTTCACCGACAATGAGTTGCGCGTCAGAGGGCTCGTGCACGAACTCGGCGCCGAGCGCGATGCAATCGTCAATCACGCGGAACGCATCCGCTCCTCGATCGTCGGCGCTCATGACCAGCTCAAGGAAGAGCTGTCGCTGGCGACCGAAGAGATTTCAGTCCGCCTGGCAACATCCGGCGAAGCATTCGCTTCGATGATCGATACCCGTGCCGCCGCGCTGATGGAGAAATCCGACGCAGCCGGCGAGGCGCTGGGCACGTTGCTCACCAACAAGGCGGAAAGCCTGCTACAGACCCTGAACTCCTCCGGCTTCGCGCTCGCCCACGAATTCGACGAGCGGATGGAAGAGATCACCTCGGTGCTTTCGCAACGCGGCCAGGCGCTGCTGAACGAATTCGAAACCCGCGCCTCAACGCTCGACGCCAATACTGAAAAGCTGAACGCGGCCCTTGCCGACCGCACCCGACAGCTCAACGAAACCCTGCTCGCCCGCACACGCGAAATCACGGAAGGCCTCACAGACAGCGAAAGGACGCTCACCGGCTCCCTCGACGGTATCCTCGCCACCCTCAACAGCTCGCTCGATGAAAGAGGCTCTTTCTTCCGCCAGAGCTTGCAGAGCACGGTTGACGACGTCGTCATGGACCTCGACATGCGTTCCGGCTTCTTCGAGGAACGCCTGCAGGCAACCGTCGGCCAGCTCAGCACGACGTTCGACGAGAGCATCTCGCAGTTCACGTCGGCATTCGATCAGCGTGCCGGCACGCTCGACAGCAAGCTGATGGACAGCCTTGCCCGCATAAACGAGACCGTTGCAAGCGGCTCGGAGTCGATCGAGAACATTCTAAGCTCCAGCATCGAGCGCATCAGCTCCTCGCTGACCGACCAGTCGCTCGCGCTTGCGACCACACTCGACACCGGCCAGGAAGTGCTCGATTCCGTGCTTGAAAGCCGCGCGCGCGAACTCTCCGGCGCGCTGACGGCCCGCAGCAGCGAGATCCAGGATACGCTCGCCTCCCGCACGGCCGAAATCCACACCGTGCTTGCATCGCGGACAGGCGAGATCCAGGACGCGTTTTCGAATGTCCACGAGACGATCGACGGCACACTGACCTCCCACGTCGCCGGCATCCAGGATGCGCTTGGATTACGTATCGGCGAGCTTCAGCAAGGGCTTGCGAGTGTTCAGCAGACGATCGACGGTACGTTTGCCGAGCGCAGCAACTATCTTCTCGATGCGCTCTCGGAAAACCAGACGAGGTTCGAGCAGGGGCTGGCAGTCCGCTCCGGCGCGATCATCACCGCCCTTTCCAGCAGCCACGATCATCTGACCGAGGTTCTCAGCCAGAAGACCGCCGCGCTCGACACGCTGATCTCCAATGCGCCGGAGCGTCTGGCAGGCATGTTCGACGAGAAGTCGGCACATATCGCCCGGACACTCTCGGAAAGCGAAGAGCGCATCAGCGGCGATCTCGGCCGCCATGCCACTGCCATGCAGGCATCGCTTGATACCAATCGAGAACGCATTTCCGAGATCCTCGAAGACAAATCGATGGAAATCGCAACGTCCTTCGCGCTCGGCGAGGATCGCCTCACCGGCATGCTGGATGAAAAATCGGAATCCATTGTCCACGCGCTTTCCGAGACCGAACAGAGGATCGGCGACAATCTCGGTCGCCGTACGTCGGAAATCCATGAGACCTTGAATAGCAACCGCGAAAAGCTCGCGGAGATCCTCGAAGACAAGTCGATGGAAATCGCAACGTCCTTCGCGCTCGGCGAGGATCGCCTCACCGGCATGTTGAATGAAAAGTCGGAATCCATTGCCCGCGCGCTTTCCGAGACCGAACAGAAGATCGGCGACAATCTCGGCCGGCGGACGTCGGAAATCCATGAGACGTTGAACACCAACCGCGAAAAGCTCGCCGAGATTCTCGACGACAAGTCGATGGAAATCGCCACCTCCTTCGCGCTCGGCGAGGACCGCCTCACCGGCGCGTTGAATGAAAAGTCGGAATCCATCCTCCGCGCGCTTTCCGAGACCGAACAGCAGATCGGCGACAATCTCAGCCGGCGCACGTCCGAAATCCATGAAACGCTGAATACAAACCGCGAAAAGCTCGCCGAGATTCTCGACGACAAGTCGATGGAAATCGCCACTTCCTTGGCACTCAGCGAAGATCGTCTCTCGGGCATGCTGGACGAAAAGGCCACCGCGCTTGCGAGCACGCTCACCGATGCGGACGGCCGCATCGAGCAGTCCTTCGCTGCCCGGGTGGATGCCATTCGCAACGCCTATGCCGACAACCAGCTCAATCTCGACCTTTCCCTGGAGAACCGGACCGCCGAGCTCTCGCGTATTCTCGAAAGCGGCGGAGCTCGTCTGGAACAGACGGTCGGCGGGGCAGCAGGTCGCATCGAGAGCACGCTCGCAGACGGCACGCAGCGATTCGAGACGGGCATGGCCGACGGCCTGGAACGCATGGAGACGCTCCTCGGCTCGACACAGGACCGCATTGCCGCGACGATCGGTCTCGGCCACCAGCAGATGGAGGCGACCCTCGGCTCCGGCTACGAGCAGCTGCGTGAGACGCTCGAAGAACGCACCTCCATGATCGCGGGCGCGCTCGGCGAGGCGCATGAGCAGATCGGCAGCCTGATGAACGATCAGGCGACGTCCATCAGCACCTCCATCGCCGCAAGTGCAGGCATGCTGGAAATGTCGCTCGAGAACCAGCAGAGCACGCTCAAGGACGCCATCGATGCGGCTGGCCAGTCGCTCGAAGAACGGCTGCGCAACAATGTCGGCGCACTCACCACCCAGCTCTCCGACGCGGCCAGCGGCATCGGACAGTCGGCGGATGCCTTTTCCAACCGTGTCCGCGAGACCGTCGGCGATGTTCAGCAGGCGCTCGAGGAAACCGGAAGCCGGATCGAGTCCACGTTCGGTGGTCTCGAAGGCCGTATCCGCGGCGAGATCCTCAACGCGACACAGCTCGTCGAAGACGCGGGCACCAAGCTTTCCACCACGCTTGGCAGCCGCACGGCCGAGCTGGAGCGTGCAGCGGGCGAAGCGACGGACCGGATCACCGAGACCATGGACAACCGCACGGCCCGTATCGAGGAACGGCTCGGAACGGTCGATCGGGCGCTGACGATCGGCCTCGACAACGTCACGAAAACCATCGAAAGCAAGGCCGTCGGCCTCGCCTCGACCCTGCGCGAAGCAGTCAGCGCAGCGGCCCAGAGCATGGACGGCGAAGCCACCCGCTCGGCGGAAGCGCTCGCCCGCGCCGGCTCCGAATTCACGCAGGAACTCGCCAACCGAAATGACGAGTTCACCAAGGCGATCGAAGAGCGTTCCACAGAGATCGTCGGTCGGATTTCGGAAACGCAGAACCGGCTTGCCGGCCAGGCGGCGACCGTGGCGCATGCCTTCTCCGAGGCTGGCAGCGCGATCGTCAGCAAGGTGGCGGAGGCCGACAATCTTGTGAAACGCCAGGTGGCAGCGATCTCGGAAGCGCTCGACGATGCACAGAAGGTGCTCGGCACCCGCGGCGACGATATCCGCGGCGCGCTCGCCGAAACCGCGAGCCAGCTCGACACTGCCATGGACGCCGTCGACCGCGCCCTTGCTGCGCGCGGCGAAGCGATCCGTTCGGCCCTCGACACCCGCGCCCGCGACCTCAATTCCATGCTCGCAAGCCGTTCGGCCGAACTGTCTCGCATTCTCGACGAGAAGGCAAAGCCGATGGTCGAGGAATATGCCGAGACCGGCCGATCCGCCGTCACGCAGATTACCGCTGCGGCGCAGCAGGGTGCAGAACGGCTCTCGGCCACGGCCGAGGAGACGAGCGCGCGCATCCGCAACGAAAATTCGGCGCTGATCGATGCCATCACCGCCCGGACGAACGAGACGCTTTCGGCAATCAGCCAGCGGACCGAGGATGCGGCCGGCACCATGCGCCGTGTCGAACAGGGCCTGTCGGTCGCGGTAAACGGCCTCATCGACAAGCTTGCGGAAAGCAATTCCAGCATCAGCGCACTGGTTCAACAGGCGACGCAGGAACTCGGCAGCACCACGGAACTGGTTGTGGAACATCTGGCAGAGGCCGACCGCAAGTTTGGCGTGACGGCCAATCGTTTCACGCAATCGGCGACACAAGCCGCCGATATCGTTTCCGGTTCGACCCGCATGCTGGAAACCAATATCGAACGGATGACGGAAGTCTTCAGCCAGACGTTCGATCAGGTGGGTGGCATCGTCAGCCGCTTCGACGAGCATTCCAGAGTGCTTGCGCAGGCGTCCGATCTCCTTGATGCCGCCCAATCCAACCTCACCAGCACGCTGGACGAACGCCAGAGCGCCCTCAACAGCCTGGCGGGCGGCCTCGTCAAGCGCTCCGAGGAAATCGAAGCAACGATGCGCAGCCTGACAAGCCTCGTCGACGGCGCTTTTGAACGTGCCGAAGAACGTTCGCTGCAGGTAGGTTCACGGCTGCGCGAAAGCCTGCACACCTCGTTTGCCGATATCGGCCGCACGCTCGGGGAAACCCAGCACCGGGCCGAAGTCACTGCGGATGCGATGCGCGAAGCGCTGACCAATGCCGGCGGGGACGCCAATCGTGCCATCGAGGCAACGCTCTCGGAAGCCGAAAAGCGCACCCGCGATCTTTCGGAGCGGATGCGTGGCAGCATCTCTCAGTCGCTCGGCGATATCGAACGGCTGTTGTCGGATGCCACCAACCGGTCCGGCAGTGCGGCCGAGCAGCTTCGCGAAACACTGCGCGAGTCGGTCGAGGAAGCGATCAACCGGTTCTCCGGCGCGACCGACGAGATCCGGCGTTCGGCGCAGGATATCCGCCGCGAACTCGACGTCACCCGCTCGGAGCTGAAGCGCGGTGCCTTCGATCTTCCGGAAGAAGCCAAGGAAAGTGCTGCAGCCATGCGCCGTGCGGTCGCCGAGCAGATCAAGGCTCTTCAGGATATTTCCGCGCTGGTTGGCCGCTCCACGCAGAACTTCGAAGTTTCCGAAGCCTCGACGCCCCGCCCCGCGCCGGCGCCGCAGCCTCAGCCAGCGCCGGCTCGTCCGCAGACCGCTCCCGCCGCATCCCGCAATGATCCCTATGCCTCGGGCTCGCTGCGCGGTACGCTTCCGCTCGACCGGCCGGTATCGGCGCCAGCTCCGCGGGCGCCTGAACAGCAGGGGGTGCGCGGTGATGAAGGCTGGATCAGCAATCTCCTGCGCGGCGCCTCGCGCGACGAGCTCGGAGAAGCGCCGGCGGCACGCCAGCCGCAACCGGCCCGTCCGGCCGAACCGGCTCCCGCGCCACGCAGCAATGGTGACAATCGCAATCCGCGCCATATGGTCGAATCGCTGAATTCGCTCTCGGTCGATATCGCCCGCGCGATCGACCATGACGCATCGGTCGATCTGTGGCGGCGCTACCAACGCGGCGAGCGCGACGTCTTCACCCGTCGCCTCTATACGTTGAAAGGCCAGCAGACCTTCGACGAGATCAAGCGCAAGTACGAGCGCGAGCCGGAATTCCGCAAGGCCGTCGATCGCTACATCGCCGATTTCGAAAAGCTGCTTGCCGACGTCGCCCGCACCGACCGCGACAAGACGGTGACGCAGAGCTACCTGACCTCGGATACGGGCAAGGTCTACACGATGCTCGCCCATGCCGCCGGCCGGTTCAGCTGAGGGCGGGACTCGGGAAGATAAAGGGCCGCCCTTGGGCGGCCTCAGCTTATTGACAAAGGCGGCAACTTCTCTTCCGTCATGCTCGGGCCTGTCCCGAGCATCTACCCACGGTCACGCTCTTGAAGTTATCAAAATGAAATCAATGGTTTGGATAGACAGGCAGATCCTCGGGACAAGCCCGAGGATGACGTCGTGCATGCCGAGAGGTTTGTCAGCAGCCTGAGGCCGCCTCAAGGGCGGTCTTTCTGCTTTCAACGATGTCCGGTTTCCGGCTCTATGACCCCAGCGGTCACATCGACTTCAGCGACCAGTCGACGATCTCGGCGCCGACCTTAGCAAAAGCTCTGTCGAGCGCCTCGATGAAATCGCGGTTCTCCTGGCCGGAAACGGGCGCAGTTGCCGTAAAGACGCTCTGGGCGCGGACCGTGCCGTTGCGGTCGTTGAGAAGCTTTGCGGAGATTTCCACATTCGCTACGCGAGGGCTCGTCGCTGTCACTTCAAAGGCGCGAATATCGGTGACGACCTGATAGTCGATCGCAAGCCCCTGCCCCGGCTTGCCGACGCCGCCGAGGCGGCCGGAATTCTCAAAGGCCTCGACGAGCTTCGATTGAACGAGAGCCGGCAGGCGGTCGCCCCAGCGGGAATCGGCGAGATACTGGATCTCCGACGGCGAAACACGCACGACAACCTGCTCGCTGTTCAGCAATTTCAGCGCCGTCGGCTCGGGCACCAGGATCTGGCGGTTACGGACGGCCGGACCCTGCCCGGAAGGCGTGATCGACAGGTCGAACGTATCGTTGTTCGCCTTGCTGCCGCAGCCGGTTACCAGCACCGCCACGAGCGGCAGCGCCGCCAGCGGAAACGGACGGCGGGCCGCGCGTTGTCCCAAGAACTCCGAACCGGTCATCAAACCCCCATTCTGCGACATGAACGTCCCGCTTACCGCCGTGTCCTGCCGTCATATTGCTTTACCGTCTCGCCGCCGAAGATCAGGCGCTGCGGATTCTCGTCGAAATTGCTGATCGTCTGGTCGAGTGACTGCACGGTACGTCGGGCGTCGTTCACGAGCGTCTGGATATCCCTCAGACCGCTCGACGAGAAACGTGACAGATTGTCTGCTATCGGGCCAACGCGCGCATTGATGTTGTCGGCGACGGTGCGGAAGGATTCGAGCGTCTTGCGCGCTTCTACGAAAAGGCCTTGTGAATCGTCGCTGGAAACGAGCCCATCGACCTTGGCCAGGATACCGTCTACGCGGCTGGAGGCCTCGTTCAGCTTTCTCGCCAGTTCCGTGAAGTCGCCAATGGCGCGGTTGATATCCTCGCGGCGCTCGGTGAAGCCGTCCACCACATTACGGGCCGAGCTAACGGTCTGCCGAGCATCCTCGGAGGCTGCGGTGATGTTGGCAATGGTCGTCTTGACCTGATCGGGATCGACGGAATTCATCACCGTATCGACCCGCTTGAGAACGTTCTGGGCCTGCACTCCGGCCTGTTCGAAGCTCGCGGCGGCATTCTTCACATTCGTCACGAGGTCTCCGAAATTGTCGGAAGCATTGGCGATGTTGCGGGTGGCGCGTTCGGTGTTGGAAACGACGGCGTTGATCTTTTCCGCGTCGATCGCGCTGACCAGTTTCTCGGCGGCTTCGAGCGTCGAATTCAGCGTTCCGGAGACGCTGTCGATCGTCACCGAAAGCGTCGAAAGGCTGTTGAGGAACTTGTCGATGCTGTCGGAGTTCTGGGCGAGCGACGACGTGAAGGTCTCGACGTTGCGGATGGTCTGGGTCAGCGGCCCGCGTGCATCCGCGGCAAACCCCTGAATATCGCCGATCGCTTCATCGGCGCGCTGGAGGATCTTGTCGGCGGTCGCGAGCAGGTTCGTCACGCTCGATTGTTCGGCAATCAGCACCGCCGGCCGGCCGGTCTCCAGCGATTTCTGGAGGATATTCTCCTCGCCCTTTGCGCCGCCGGACAGCTCGATATAGGCGGCCCCCGTCAGCCCCTGCACTTCCAGCCTCGCCTGGGTTGACTGGTAGACCGGCGCGTCGGCCCTGACTTCCGTGAACGCGATCGAATAGCGCGGATCGTCCGGGTCGATCGTGAGGCCTCGCACGGAACCGACGGGAATGCCGTTGAAACGGACCGGCGAACCGACGGAAAGGCCGTTGGCCGAACCCGGGATGCGAATCGCCAGCTCGGCCGTGGGTCCGCCGCGGCCGGATTGGGCCATCCAGTAGACAAACCCGAAAGCGGCTGCGATCACCAGAAGTGTAAAGAAGCCGACAAGGGCGTAGTTGGCTCTGGTTTCCATGGATTACGTCTTCTCTACTTCTGCTGTCGGCTGCTTTTCGTGAGCCACGACCGACCGCGCCCGTTTGCCACGGAAATAGGACTGAACCCATGGATCGTCACAGGCAAACATATCCTCAAGTGTTCCTTCCACCAATACCCGTTTCTGGCCAAGGACGGCAATACGGTCGCAAACCGAAAAAAGGCTGTCCAGGTCATGTGTTACCATATAGACGGTCAAGCCCAGCGTATCGCGCAGCTTGGCGATGAGCGCGTCGAAATCGGCCGCACCGATCGGATCGAGGCCGGATGTCGGCTCATCGAGGAAGACGAGGTCCGGATCGAGCGCGAGCGCCCTCGCAAGCGCGGCACGCTTGATCATGCCGCCTGACAGTTCGGAGGGATATTTGTCTGCCGCGTCCGGCGACAGGCCGACCATCTCGACCTTCAGATAAGCAAGCTCGTCCATCAGCGATTGCGGCAGGTCGAGATATTCGCGCATCGGAAGCTGGATGTTTTCCTTGACCGTCAGTGCCGAGAACAGAGCACCGTGCTGGAAAAGCACGCCGAGCCGCATGTCGACCAGCATGCGCTCCTCTTCCGAAGCATTGTCGTAATCGACACCGAGGATTTCGATCGTGCCGGACCGATGCGGCAGAAGGCCGAGCACCGTGCGCATCAGCACCGACTTGCCCGTCCCGGAAGCGCCGACAAATCCCAGGATCTCACCGCGATAAACGTCGAGGTTCAGGTGATCGAGCACAAGCTGGCTGCCGAAGCCGACTGTCACGTCTCGCACCGAAAGCACGACCTGCCGGCCATCCGCATTGACCTCTCCCTCTTGCATCACCGCTTCCAAACCCTTCTCCATCAGAAATCGATCGCGGAATAGAAGATGGCGAAAACTGCATCCATAAGGATGACGACGAAGATTGCCTTTACGACGGATGTCGTGACGTGCTGGCCGAGGGATTCCGCGCTGCCGCCGACCTTCATGCCCTCGACAGCCGCAACGATGCCGATCGACAGCGCCATGAAAGGGGCCTTGATCATGCCGGATGCGACGGACGTGTGGTCGATCGCCTCGTGCAGGCGTGACAGATAGGTATCGAAGGTGATGCCGGAATAAGCCCAGGCAACGACCGCCGCTCCCGTAAGCGCGGCGAAGTTGGCAACAATGGTCAGGAGCGGCAGCGCGACCGTCAGCGCCACGAGGCGCGGGAAGATCAAGACGCCCACGGGGTTGAGGCCGATCACCGTCAGCGCGTCGATCTCCTCGCGCATCTTCATCGAGCCGATCTCGGCGGTGATCGCGCTTCCGGATCGGCCGGCGATCATGATTGCTGTCAGGAGCACACCGATCTCGCGCAGCTGCAGGATGCCGACGAGGTCTACGACGAAGATTTCGGCTCCGAAATAGCGGAGCTGGAAAGCGCCCTGCTGCGCGATGATTGCACCGATCAAAAACGACATCAGCACGATGATCGGCACGGCGCGCACGCCCATGCGGTCGATATGGGTGACTACGGAAGCGGGCGAGACGCCGGCGCCGCGGCCGAGCTTCATCTGCGCGCCGCGAACCGCGGAGCCGAGAATATGCATCGCCGCGTAGAAATCGCTGCCGAGTTCCGCCATGGCCTTGCCGGTCGGCGCAAAAAGGCGCTCGAAGAGCGTGCCCTTGTCGCCCTGGTCCGACGGCGGAGCCGGCGCCTTTTCCGGCAATACCCCGATCAGCTCGCGAATTGGTCCTTCACCGCCGATCAATACGGCTTCGCTGCCCTGCTCACCCTTCGCCGTCATCAGCCGGCGGATCAGCCAGGCTCCGGCCGTGTCGATGCCGGCTATGCCGGAAAGGTCGATTTCCACCCTGCCCCGGCTCCGGACCTGCTCCAGATGTTGGAACTCCTTCAGCATCGACAGGATCGTCTGGCCGCGCCAGTCGCCGGACAGCAGGTAACGTTCACCGTCGCCGCCGGGCAGATCTTCGGCCTTGATTTCGGCAGACCTAAACGTCACAGGCTTCTTTCGTAACAGCGGCTAAAAAGGTTTCATACGATACAGTTGATCGCATTTTTTGCGACGGGCAATATAGCCGCCTCGTAAGTATTTGCCACAACGGGAAGCGTAAAACCATGAGCCGTCACCTCGAAGCCACAATCGAATCATTCCCGATCGCCGGCAAGTTCACAATCTCGCGCGGTTCCAAGACGGAAGCGGACGTCATCACCTGCATGATTCATGAAAATGGCCGTTCCGGCCGTGGAGAATGCGTGCCCTACAAGCGTTATGGCGAAACCGTGGAAGGGGTGATTGCCGATATCCGGTCCATCGCCGAGGCGATTCGCGACGGTTTGACGCGTGAAGAGTTGCAGGCGCGGATGAAGCCGGGGGCTGCCCGCAATGCGGTGGATTGCGCCCTCTGGGACCTCGAAGCCAAGCGGACCGGCCGGCGTGTCGCCGATATGATCGGCGCTTCGAATTCCAAGCCCTTCGTCACGGCCTTCACGCTTTCGCTCGGCGAACCGGAGGCCATGGCGGCCGAAGCGCGGAAGAATGCGAATCGCCCCCTCCTCAAGATCAAGCTGGGAACCGACAATGACGAGGTCCGCCTCCGCGCCGTCCGCGAGGCAGCGCCGGATTCCCGCATTATCGTCGATGCCAACGAGGGATGGACGGAGGACAATCTTACCCACCATATGGCGATTGCCGCCGAAACCAACGTGTCCCTGATCGAGCAGCCGCTCCCGGCCGGCAGGGACGCCGCACTCACCGGCATCCGTCATCTGGTCTCGGTCTGCGCCGACGAAAGCGTGCATGCGACCAAGGATTTGGAAAGCCTTCGCGACCGTTATGACGCGGTCAACATCAAGCTCGACAAGACCGGTGGTCTGACTGAAGCACTTGCCATGAAGGAGGAAGCGCAGCGTCTCGGATTTGCGGTGATGATCGGCTGCATGGTCGGATCCTCGCTTGCCATGGCACCGGCCGTCCTGCTCGCCCAGGATGCCGATTATGCCGATCTCGACGGTCCGCTGCTCTTGGCCCGCGACCGGCCGGGCGGATTGCGCTACGAGGGCTCGCTCGTGTATCCGCCGGAAGCCAGCCTCTGGGGCTGAAGCTTCGCCGCGAGCGCGATGATCGCAAGACCGATAAGCGCCAGGACCGACATCGCAACATAGCTCGTCAATCCGAACTGCCGGTAGAGCATACCGGAGAGTAACGTCGAAAGTGCCAGAAAGACGCCGTTATAGAAGACATAGGCGCCCTGCATCGAGGTCTCCTGATCTTCGCGCACGGTTTCCACCAGCCTGTGCTGCAGCCCGATATGCACGAAAGCGAAGGTGAAGGCGTGCGCGACCTGCAGCGCCATATAACCCCAAAAGCCCAGCGGCAACGGGAACAGCGTCCAGCGGACAACGGCAACCGCGCAGCCGATTCGCATCAGCGACCAGGGTGAAAGGCGTCTCGCAATCCGCCCGGCCGCAAACAAGACCAATATCTCGGAAAGAACCGCCGCACTCCACAGCACACCGATCGAACCGCTCGATAGCCCGATCTCCTGCCAATGGATGGTGCCGAACGTATAGAACATTCCATGGCTGGCCTGAGCCACCGACGCGCCGATCATCAATACATGCAGATCGAACCGTCCAAGTGAACTCGGCTGCAGCGCCTTGTCTGTTCCGGGCCGCGTCGCCGCCCGCCCGAGCCTGGGTGCTGCGAAGGCGACGGCGACCGTCAGCAGGAAACCGATCACCATGGCCGAAGGGATGGCCTGAACGCCCCAGACGCCGCGCAACTCGCCGACGAGAAGGGTCGCGGCCACGAAACCAATGGAACCCCAGACGCGCATCGATCCGTATTGGAACCCCCAGCGGCGCACTCCGGTCACTGCGATCGATTCGACGATCGGCGGGTAAGGCGCAAACACAGCCGCCTGAATCCCGATGACCAGAAGGACCGACCAGAAGTCACGAACAAAGAACATGGCCAGGGCCGTCAAAAACGACAGCGCGCCGGACCATGCAAGAATCAAAGTCCGCTCGCTCAGGCGGTCTGCGAAAACCCCCGATACCGGCGCTGCAAGCACGCGCAGGAGAAGCTGCATCGCCAATATGATGCCGATTTCGAATTCCGTGAAAGCCAGTGCGTCGAGCCAGACGGGCAGATAGGGCAAGATAATGCCATTGACCCCGAGCGGCGCTCCGTAGGCAAGGGCACAGCGCAGTTGGAATAACCGGGGCGCTGGAGGCGCCGTATGGGGAGGAATCACGACTTCACGGGCAGGTTGCTGAAATTTCCAGCTTACCTAACACAAGCGCCCCGACCCTGCCTATGGCCAGAAATAGCCATCTGATACGATCCGCCATCCACGGCCGCTTCTCAAGCGGCCTGCATATCCTCGACCGACTGCGGCTTCGGCAGAGCCTTGATCTCGGCCGTGTTGCCGATCTTCTGCCACGAGATCATTTCGAGCGTGCCATCGTGGTTCTCGGCAATCGCCGTGCAGCTTTCCACCCAGTCGCCGGTGTTGACGTAATGGATGCCCTCGATATCCTCCATCACCGCGTGATGGATATGGCCGCAGATGACGCCGTCGACATTGTTGCGGCGGGCTTCCTCGGCCACGACACGCTGGAACTCGCCGATGAAGTTGACCGCATGCTTGACCTGCAGCTTCGCCCAGGCGGAGAAGGACCAATAGGGCATGCCGAGGCGGCGGCGGACGGCGGCAAGCACGACGTTGATGGCGATCGCCGCGTCATAGGCCCAATCGCCGAGATAGGCGAGCAGACGGGCATTGCGTACGACCACGTCGAATTCGTCGCCATGCAGGATCAGGTATTTCTTGCCGTCCGCCATTTCGTAGATCGCGCGCTCGGCCACTTCGATGCCGCCGAAATGCATTCCCGGAAACGAACGCAGGAACTCATCGTGGTTGCCGGGAATATAGACGATGCGGGCGCCCTTTCGCGCCTTGCGCAGGAGCTTCTGCACGACGTCATTGCAGCCTTGCGGCCAGTACCAGTTGCGCTTCAGGCGCCAGCCGTCGACGATATCGCCGACCAGAAAAAGCGTATCAGCTTCATGATAGCGCAGGAAATCGAGGAGAAAATCGGTTCGGGCGGCCTTGGAACCCAGATGCACGTCCGAGATGAAAAGCGTTCTGAAATGCCTTGTATCCACTTGACCGGTCACGAAGTCGTCCTTTCGCTGCCGCCTCTCGTGATTTCCAAAACCAGACTCGTGTTTCAGGATGATGACAAAACATGGAAAAGCCGCTCCTGCGGGTAGCCGAGCGTCATTCCAGCTCTCCTTCCGATTTCCGCCACGACCGCAAATTAGCTGCTGTTCCGTCGGGTCGATTGATGTAAGGAGGACTCTCTCCTTTCGATCCAGCCGAGACAGAACAAGACAAGCCAGGAGGAACCATGAACGCGCAAGAAAAACCGAAATCGTCCGCCATGCCAGCCAGCGGCGATCTCGATGAACAGGCGCTGTTCTTCCACCGCTATCCCCGCCCCGGCAAATTGGAAATCCAGGCGACCAAGCCGCTCGGCAACCAGCGCGACCTGGCGCTCGCCTATTCGCCCGGGGTGGCGGCACCCTGCCTTGCGATCCGCGACAATCCCGATATGGCGGCGGATTACACCGCCCGCGCCAATCTTGTCGCCGTCATCTCCAATGGTACTGCCGTACTCGGTCTCGGCAATATCGGACCGCTCGCCTCGAAGCCGGTGATGGAAGGGAAAGCCGTTCTCTTCAAGAAATTCGCGGGCATCGACGTCTTCGACATCGAAATCGACGCGGCGAGCATCGATGCCATGGTCTCGACCGTCTCGGCGCTGGAGCCGACCTTCGGCGGTATCAACCTCGAAGACATCAAGGCGCCGGAATGTTTCGAGGTGGAGCGTCGGCTTCGCGAAAAAATGAACATTCCGGTCTTCCATGACGACCAGCACGGCACCGCGATCATCGTCGCCGCCGCGATCCTCAACGGACTGGAGCTTGCCGGCAAGAATATCGCCGACGTGAAAATCGTCACGTCGGGCGCCGGTGCCGCGGCTCTCGCCTGTCTGCATCTCCTCGTCTCGCTCGGAGCAAGGAAGGAGAATATCTGGGTCCACGATATCGAGGGCCTCGTCTATGAAGGCCGCACCGAGCTGATGGACGAATGGAAGGCGATCTATGCGCAGAAGAGTGACAAGCGCGTACTTGCCGACAGCATCGACGATGCCGATGTCTTCCTCGGGCTTTCCGCCGCGGGTGTGCTCAAACCGGAACTGCTCGCCCGCATGGCACCGAAGCCGCTGATCATGGCGCTTGCCAATCCGACTCCGGAAATCATGCCTGAGCTTGCGCGCGCAGCCCGCCCGGACGCGATGATCTGCACCGGCCGCTCGGATTTCCCGAACCAGGTCAACAATGTGCTGTGCTTCCCGTATATCTTCCGTGGGGCGCTAGATTGCGGCGCCCGGACGATCAACGAGGACATGAAGATGGCGGCGGTCAAGGCGATCGCAGCCCTCGCGCGCGAAGAAGTCTCCGACGTTGCCGCACGCGCCTATTCCGGCGATACGCCGGTCTTCGGTCCGGATTACCTGATCCCCTCGCCCTTCGATCCACGGCTCATCCTGCGCATCGCGCCGGCCGTCGCCAGAGCTGCCGCTGAAAGCGGCGTCGCGTCGAGGCCGATCCAAGATTTCGATGCCTATCTCGACCAGCTGAACCGTTTCGTCTGGCGCTCCGGCTTCGTGATGAAGCCGATCTTCAACGCCGCCAAGACGGCCGAAAGGAAGCGGGTCATCTTTGCCGAAGGCGAGGACGAGCGCGTGCTGCGGGCAGCCCAGGTGCTCTTGGAGGAAAAGACGGCGACGCCGATCCTCATCGGCCGTCCCTCGGTCATCGAGGCCCGTCTCAAGCGCTTCGGCATCCGCATCCGCCCGAATGTCGATTTCGCCGTGGTCAATCCGGAAGACGATCCGCGCTACCGCGATTATGTTGACGATTATTTCGCCCTGGTCGGCCGCAAGGGCATCAACCCGGAAAGCGCCCGCACCATCGTGCGCACCAACAATACGGTGATCGGCTTATTGTCGGTGAAACGCGGCGAAGCCGATGCGCTGATCTGTGGCGTCGAGGGCGGTTATGACCGGCACCTGAAGGACGTCGACCAGATCATCGGCCGGCGTCCGGGCGTCTGCGCCTTCTCGGGGCTCAGCCTCGTGATCTCTCAGCGCGGCGCGCTCTTCCTCGCCGATACGTTCGTCAACTACAATCCGTCGGCGCAGGAGATCGCCGAGATCACCATCCTGGCGGCCGAGGAAGTCCGCCGCTTCGGCATCCTCCCGAAGGCAGCGCTGATCTGCCATTCGAACTTCGGCTCACGGGATTCCGAAAGCGCCCAGAAGATGCGCAGTGCCCTGAAGCTGGTGCGCGAACAGGCTCCTGGCCTGGAAGTGGACGGCGAAATGCAGGCCGGTTCGGCGCTTTCCGAAACGGTGCGCAAGCGTGCTATGCCGAACAGTTCACTGACTGGTGACGCCAACCTGCTGATCTTCCCGAACCTCGATGCGGCGAACATCTCGCTCGGCGTCGTGCGGAACATGACCGACGCGCTGCATGTCGGCCCGGTCCTGCTCGGCGCCGCCATGCCGGTGCATATCCTGTCGCCCTCGGTCACCTCGCGCGGCGTCGTGAACATGGCTGCGCTCGCGGTGGTGGAAGCATCGCAACCCAATCTGGAGATTCAACTTTAAATTTTATATATAACCATATGATAATTAAATAATAATCGTTGGGCAGCCGATTTTATGATATTATCAACCGGCTTGCTCCATGATGCGATCATGTGATTGGAGAGAGCCGGACAACACCTCATGCGCCTTTGCGGCCTGATGATCGCCCCGCTGCTGCTTGTTCCCGCCGTGGCCTCCGCGCGGGATATCGCGACCTGTGCAGCCCTTTATCGGCAGCTCAACAACGCACCGCAGATCATCGGCAACACGGCCGAGATACGGCGCTATGCGCGGGAACTCAGCGACCAGAACAGCGAAATCCGCGGGCTCAGGATCGAGATGCGCCGGGCGGGCTGCGGCACGGGCAGTGTCGTTGTCCTCGGCGGCCCGAAGGGCGAAGTCTGCGATCAGATGCGGCAGACGCTCGATGCCATGGAGCAAAGCCGCGACGCGCTTGTTGCGGAAAGAGACAATGCCCGGCAACTGGTTCGCTCCTCCGGCGAGCGCGGTGCGATCCTGGCTGCAATCCGCTCCAACAACTGCATTCCTTCCGATATGGAAGAGGACCGCAAGGAGAGAATGAAGCTGCAGGGTATCGAGTTGCCGAAGGAGGAGCCCTACTCCGGCATCATCGATCTGCGTGTCAAACAGCCGCAGGCGGCTGCCGCCCAGCCGAACCTGCCGGGGCCGGAACGTCCCTACGATCCGAACAAGAAGGTACGTATGGTCGGACCGACATTCCTGCCTGAGGAAAGTATAGACCTCGCCCATCCGAAATCCAGCGGGCCGCAGCCGCAGCAGTAGTTGTCAGCACTCGCCCCATCGATCGGTGAAAACCAGGTCTTCGAGCGGTAGCCGCTCGCGCCAGCCCTTCACCGCCAATTCCGGCTCCCGATAAAGCTGATCGACATAGCCGACGCACAGCCAGGCGACGATCCTGATCCGCTCGGGAATGCCGAGCAGGGCGCGCAGATCCTCCTCATGAAAGATGCTCACCCAGCCGACGCCGACCCCTTCGGCGCGGGCGGCAAGCCACAGGTTCTGCACGGCGCAGACGGTCGAATAGACATCCATGCGCGGATCATGGGTACGGCCGATAACGACCGGCCCGGCGCGATCCGGATCGCAGGTCACGCAGATCGAGAGCGGCGCCTTGCGGATGCCTTCGAGCTTCAGGCTGCGGTATATGTCGCGGCGCTCCTCCGGAAACATTTCCGCCGCCTCGTCATTGGCTCGCGAAAAGGCACTCCATGCCGCCTGGCGTATCTCGGGATCCCGCACGAGGATGAAATTCCATGGCTGCATGAACCCCACCGAGGGCGCCGAATGTGCGGCGCCGAGCAGCCGCATCACGAGGTCGTCCGGAAGCGGGTCCGGCAGAAACTGGTCGCGCACGTCGCGGCGGGTTTCGATCACGCGATAGACCGCAGCGCGGTCGCATTCCGGAAATTCGCCTGCAGATATCAAGGCATGCGCAAAAGGATCGGGTTGCATCGTCTATCCCCAACAATGCTGACGCCGCCTGCGCGAACGCGCAGGAGCATCAAGAAACCTCGCCGCCGTCCGCGCGGTTCGATCTATCTTGCCAGGCCGGTCTTCTGACTTGGCTTCATCCGCCCCTGCCGCCGCCTTCCCGGAAATTCCAGTGGCTTTCGAATTGCGGCCAAGCGTCCGCCTCACAGCGTTGGGCACGTTCCGGTTTCCCACCGGATTCCCGATTCTCCTGCGCAAGGCAGGCACCTGACGGAGGCGTTATGCCAAGCCATGATCAGCGTTTCAAGTGGAGCCGCCCGCTCTTGCCGTCTCGCCCGGTCAAATGATCGGTCACCTATCGGTCGCGGAAGCGGTTGGTGATCGGATAACGCCGATCGCGGCCGAAATTCTTCCTGGTGATCTTGACGCCCGGCGCCGATTGCCGCCGCTTGTATTCGGCCAGATAAAGCAGATGCTCGATGCGGTGGACGGTCGTGATGTCGTGGCCGCGCGAGACGATCTCCTCCGTGCCCATTTCCATCTCCACCAGGCATTCGAGAATGTCGTCGAGGACGGGATAAGGCGGCAGCGAATCCTGATCCGTCTGATCAGGCCTGAGTTCCGCCGACGGCGCCTTGGAGAGGATATTCTTCGGGATCACTGCGCCCGACGGTCCAAGCGCATCCGGCGGCAGGTGCTGGTTGCGCCAGGCAGCAAGTGCATAAACCTGCATCTTGTAGAGATCCTTGATCGGATTGAAGCCGCCGTTCATGTCGCCGTAGAGAGTCGCGTAACCTACGGACATTTCCGACTTGTTGCCGGTCGTCACCACCATCGAGCCGAACTTGTTGGAGATCGCCATGAGAATGGTGCCGCGCGCCCGGCTCTGCAGGTTTTCTTCGGTAACGCCCTCGTCCGTGCCATCGAAAAGCTCCGAGAGCGCCGACGAAAAACCCTCGACGGGCTCGGCGATCGGCACAATATCGTAGCGGCAGCCGAGCGCACGCGCGCAATCGGGGGCATCCTTCAGCGACTCCTCGGAGGTGTAGCGGTAAGGCAGCATCACGCTGCGCACCCGCTCCGCACCCAGTGCATCGACGGCGATGGCCGCGCACAATGCCGAGTCGATGCCGCCGGACAGGCCGAGGATCACGGATTTGAAGCCGTTCTTGTTGACATAATCGCGGAAGCCGAGCAGGCAGGCGCGGTAATCCGCTTCCTCCTTTTCCGGGATGCGCGCCATCGGCCCATCGGTGCAGCGCCAGGTATCGTGGACCCTGTTCCATTCCGTCACCGTCACCGCCGGTTGGAATTGGTCCATCTGGAAGGCAAGTGTCTTGTCCGCATTGAAGGCAAAACTCGCGCCGTCGAAGACCAGTTCGTCCTGGCCGCCGACTTGCGCAGCATAGATCATCGGCAGGCCGGTCTCGATGACCTGTTTCAGCACCACCTGATGGCGGATATCCATCTTGCCGCGATAATAGGGCGAGCCGTTCGGCACGAGCAGGATCTCCGCGCCGCTTTCCGACAAAGTCTCGCAGACGCCGAGTTCACCCCAGATATCCTCGCAGATCGGAACGCCGAGCCTGACGCCGCGGAAATTCACCGGCCCCGGCATTTCGCCGGCAATGAAGACGCGCTTTTCATCGAACTCGCCGTAGTTCGGCAAGTCCACCTTGTCGCGGATGGCTATCACCCTGCCGCCATCGAGCACGGCGATCGAATTGTGCCGGCCCTCCCTGCCCTGGCGTGGAAAGCCGATGACGACGCCCGGCCCGCCGTCGGCCGTATCGGCCGCAAGCTGTTCGACGGCATCCAGGCAGGTTTTCAGAAAGGCCGGCTTCACCACGAGGTCCTCCGGAGGATAACCGGCAATAAAGAGTTCGGTGAAGAGAACAAGGTCGGCCCCGTTGCGGGCGGCGTCCCGACGTGCTTCACGGGCGAGCGCCAGATTGCCGACGACATCGCCGACGGTCGGATTGAGCTGGGCTATGGCGATGCGGAGGGTCTGGCTGATGTCCTGGGTCATGGTCAGGATTTAGCGCCGGCCGAAGATGGCGGCAACGTGCTCCAGGGAAAATTTTTATGACGTTTCAAGCAGATGTGGGCCTACCGCCGGGATGATGGGGTACGCCATCCTCGGGAATGTCGTAAAAATCCCCCTTATCGGCGCAATAGATGTGTTCACCCATGACAAGCCCGCTCGGCTGATCGAATGCACCGGCCATGATCGAAATCTGATCCACCCCGTCGGCCTGCCAGAAAAGCGCGGATCCGCATGTGGAGCAGAAACCGCGCCGGGCCATGTCGCTCGCGCGGTACCAGGAGAGCGTCTCCTCCCCTTGAATGCGAAGGTTCTGAGGCCGCACGGCGGTTGCGACATAGAAGAGCCCGGTCTGCCTGCGGCATTGCGAGCAATGGCAGGCCGTCGCCGTCCGCAGGGGCCCCGTCGTCTCAAACCGGATGGAACCGCATAGACACCGGCCGCTGTTCGTCTGCTCCACGGGAGCCTCCATTCGAATATGCCCGAATGCAATGTCGCGGGCATGACAGCGCAGGTCAAATCGATTTCGCTTATCCTTATTGTGAGCTGCAGCCATGAGATAACGAAAAGGCCGGCATCGCTGCCGGCCTATCGTTGTCTCGACATGAAAAATGTCAGCCGTTGACGGCCATGCGCTTCTCGTCGCGGCCGCTTTTCATCCGCTCGGCGAGCAGGAAGGCCAGTTCCAGCGCCTGATCGGCATTGAGGCGCGGATCGCAATGGGTGTGGTAGCGGTCCTGCAGGTCGCCGGCCGTCACCGCGCGGGCGCCGCCGGTGCACTCCGTCACGTCCTTGCCGGTCATCTCGACATGGATGCCGCCGGGATGCGTGCCTTCGGCGCGGTGAATCTGGAAGAAGCTTTCCACTTCCGACAGAATACGGTCGAAGGGCCGCGTCTTGTAGCTGTTGAGCGTGATCGTATTGCCGTGCATCGGGTCGCAGGACCAGACGACCTTCTTGCCCTCGCGCTCGACGGCGCGGATCAGCTTCGGCAGGGAGTCGGCGACCTTGTCGTGGCCGAAGCGGCAGATCAGCGTCAGGCGGCCAGGCTCATTGGCCGGGTTCAAGGCATCGATCAGCTCGATCAGATTGTCGGCCTGCAGCGACGGGCCGCATTTCAAACCGATCGGATTCTTGATTCCGCGGAAATATTCCACATGCGCGTGGTCGAGCTGGCGGGTACGGTCGCCGATCCACAGCATGTGGCCGGAGGTCGCGTACCAGTCGCCCGAGGTGGAGTCGATGCGGGTGAAGGCCTCTTCGTAACCGAGCAGCAGCGCTTCATGACTGGTGAAGAAGTCGGTCTCGCGCAGGCTGGGCTGGTTTTCGGAGGTGATACCGATCGCCTTCATGAAATCCATGGTCTCGCTGATGCGGTCGGCAAGCTTGCGATAGCGCTCGCCCTGCGGGCTATCCTTCACGAAGCCCAGCATCCACTTGTGCACGTTTTCCAGGTTGGCATAGCCACCCATCGCGAAGGCGCGCAGCAGGTTGAGGGTCGCCGCCGATTGACGGTAGGCCATCATCTGGCGCTCCGGATCCGGCGCGCGGGCCGTCTCGGTGAATTCCGTGCCGTTGACGATGTCGCCGCGATAGGTGAGCAGCGTCTTGCCATCCTGCGTCTCGTGGGAATTGCTGCGCGGCTTGGCGAACTGGCCGGCGATACGTCCGACCTTGACCACCGGAAGCTGAGCCCCATAGGTCAGCACGACGGCCATTTGCAGGAACGAACGGAAGAAGTCGCGGATATTGTCGGCGCCATGCTCCACGAAGCTTTCGGCGCAATCGCCCCCCTGCAGCAGGAAGGCATCGCCTTCCGCCACCTTGGCGAGCTGGCTCTTCAGGCGACGGGCCTCGCCGGCAAAAACGAGCGGCGGAAAGGTCGCGAGCTGAGCTTCCGTCGCGGCCAGCGCGGCCTGGTCCGGATAGTCCGGCACCTGCTGGATCGGTTTTTTCCGCCAACTGCTCGGGGTCCAATTCTGTGCCATCTCACTCACCTGTTTTCACCACGGCGATCGCCTGCCGGGCAGCCTTTCTCGAAATAGACGCGGCTTATAAACCTTAACGGAGCCCTTGCATAGCCGCCTCTCCGGCATTGATGCAGCCATGTTTCACCGTTTCCAGCATCGCCGTCAGTACGGCAATCCGGCGCGAGCGCGTCAGATCCGCTCACCGTTCCGGACGCAATAGCTCGGGTTATACATGGTGACGAATTCTTCCGCCGCCGTCGGATGGACAGCCATGGTGCGGTCGAAATCGTCCTTGGTGACGCCCGCCTTCAGCGAGATGCCGAGAAGCTGCGCCATCTCGCCCGCATCGTGGCCGAGCACGTGAGCGCCCACCACCTTGCGGCTTGCCGCATCAACGACCAGCTTCATGATCATCTTTTCCGCGCGGCCCGACAGCGTCGCCTTCATCGGCCGGAATTCGGCGCGGTAGATTTCGAGTTCCGGATAGCGTTTGGCCGCCTCTTCCTCCGAGAGGCCCACCGTGCCGATCTCCGGCTGCGAGAAGACCGCGGTCGGGATCAGTTCATGATCCGGGGCCGTCGGATTGTCCTTATAGACGGTTTCGATGAAGCACATCGCCTCATGGATCGCCACCGGCGTCAGCTGCACCCGATCGGTGACATCGCCGAGCGCATAGATATGCGGCACGCTGGTGCGGGAATATTTGTCGACGACGATGGCGCCACGTTCGTTCACTTCGACGCCTGCTGCTTCAAGGCCCAAACCGTCTGTGTTCGGGTCACGGCCAAGCGCCAGCATCACCGTATCGACGGCAATGGTCTCACCGCACATCGTCTTGGCGACCAGTCCGCCAGCCGGCGCTCTGGTCACGTCCTCGATCACGTCGGTCAAGATGATGCGGATGCCCTTCTCCACCATCGCCTTGTGGAGGCCCTGGCGCATGTCGTGGTCGAAGCGCGAGAGAATTTCCTTGCCGCGGTAGATCAGCGTCGTATCGACGCCAAGGCCGTGGAAGATGTTGGCGAATTCGACCGCGATATAGCCGCCGCCTGCGATCAGGATCGAACGCGGCAGTTCCGGCAGGTGGAAAGCTTCGTTGGAGGAGATGCAGAGTTCGTGACCCGGCAGGGCCACGTGAGGGTTAGGAGCGCCGCCGGTCGCGATGACGATCTTCTCCGCCGTCACGGTCTTGCCGGTTTTCGTGAGCCGGATCGTATGGGCGTCGACCAGTTCGGCACGGGTTTCGAGGATTTCGGCGCCGTTGTTCTCCAGACCTTTCCGGTAGAGGCCTTCGAGGCGGGTGATCTCCTTGTCCTTGGCGGCGATCAGCTTCTTCCAGTCGAACGTACTTTCACCGACCTGCCAGCCATAACCTGCGGCATCTTCGAAATGCTCGGCGTATTGGGATGCATAGACGAACAGTTTCTTCGGCACACAGCCGCGGATCACGCAAGTTCCGCCGAAACGGTATTCCTCGGCGATCGCCACCCGCTTGCCGAGAGAGGCGGCGACACGGCCCGCCCTCACCCCGCCGGATCCGCCACCAATCACGAAGAGATCATAGTCATAGGCGGCCATCAAAATTCTCCTTCAGGCAGGCGGCGGGATGTGGCCCTCATATAGTGTCTCGAGCCGGCAAAGGAAAAGCCCGGATCGCTCCGGGCTTTCACAAAATTATCGGTCTGTATCGCGATCAGGGTTTCGGCGCGGGGGTCGGCGCCGGCTTGGCTGCAGGAGCAGCAGGCTTGGCCGGCACGGGTGCCGGCGTTGCAGCCTGGACGTCCGCCGGCGCGGGATCGACGACGGGCGCCGGAATCTGAGCCGCGTCGATGATGCCGCGCAGTTTTGCGGTGCTCTGGTTGGTGAGGTCGCGGGAAATGCCGTTCGCCCAGATTTCGGCGGCCTTGACCAGTTCGCGGGTCACGAGCGGCTGGGTATTGAGCAGCTTCTTGCCCGTGTCGGTGTTGAAGAAGGTCGAGATCGCCTTCAGTTCGTCGGTCGAAAAACTCTTGGCATAGATGGTCGCAGCCTCCTTCTCGAGATCGGCACGGCGCGCGGCGAGCGCGAGTGCCTGCTCGTCGACCACATTCGAGATCTGCTCCTGGAAATTCGGAGAGGCCTGGATGAACTGTGCCTTCAGGCGTTCCGCGAGATTGGGCAGAATATTATCGTAACGGTCCGTGACGTTCAGCGAAGCGATCGCTTCCCGTGCGGCAGCAAGCTGGGCTTCCGACACCTCCTGCGCGCGAGCCGATACAGTGAGGGCGCCGGAGACGAGAATCGCCAGGGCGGCGGCACGGCCGAGAACCGCGAATCTGATCATGAGTAGATTGCTCCTAAGTTACGTCTTCGCCTGAAGCGTCCGCGCTCCCGCCTTGCCGGCGATGATCGCAAGGGACGCCATATGGATGAACAGCCCGTGTTCCACGACACCGGGAATGGAATTGAGTTCCGCAGAGAGAGCCTCTGCATCAGGAATGCGGCCAAAAGATGCGTCGAAAATATGGTGGCCGCCGTCCGTCATGAAGATATCGCCGCCGGATTTGCGCAGCTTCAATTCGCCGCTCAAGCCCAGCTTTGCCGCAGCCCTCTCGATCGCAATGCGGGTCGCCGCCTCGCCGAAAGGATTGACCTCGATCGGCAATGGGAAGGCACCGAGTACGCCAACAAGCTTGCTTTCGTCGGCGATCACGATCATGCGGCTCGAAGCGGCCGCGACGATCTTCTCGCGCAAGAGAGCGCCGCCACCGCCCTTGATGAGGGTCAGATCGGCATCGACTTCGTCGGCGCCGTCGACCGTCAGGTCGAGTTCGGGAAGTTCGTCGAGCGATTTCAGCGGGACACCGAGTTCGAGGCAAAGTCTGGCCGTCCGCTCGGATGTCGGGACCCCCTCGACCTTTAGGCCCCCATGAACCTTTTCAGCCAGGAGCCTGACGAATTCCTCAGCCGTCGAACCGGTGCCGATGCCGAGCCGCATGCCGTCCTCGACATATGCCAGTGCAGCCTTAGCCGCCTCGACCTTCATTTCCCGGGCGTCCATCCGCCAAAAGCTCCCGCTGTTTCGCCGAACCGCTGTTTACACGCCTCCTCCCGCAAACGAAAGTCCCCCAGCCTGTGTTTTAAGCCGGGTTTTGCCAGGGGCGCGAATCTCGCATATTTGCATTTCGCGGCTACATTCCTTAAGCCGGAAGATATCCCGAAGAGCCCAGCGAGGTTTCATTGACCGCTCCCCTCGTCATTTTCGATCTCGATGGTACGTTGATTGATACCGCACCGGACCTCATCGACAGCCTCAACCATACGATCGCGGCAGCCGATCTTGCTCCCGTCACATTCGATGATCTGACCCATCTCGTGGGCCAGGGTGTGCGTGTGATGATCCGCCGCGCCTTCGAACTGAAGAAAACGCCGCTGGATGAGCGGACAGCCGACCGGTTGTTCGACCGGTTCATCGAGCATTACGAGGGGCATATGCCGGGCAAGAGCCGCCCCTACACCGGTGTCGTCGAATGCCTCGACCGGCTGTCGTCAGCCGGCATGCGGCTTGCCGTCTGCACCAACAAGGCCGGCCAGCTCGCCTTTCCGCTCATTGAGAAACTCGGCCTTGCCGATCGGTTTGTGACCATGACCTGCGGGGACACCTTCTCCGTCCGCAAGCCAGACGCCCGCCACATCCTGGGCACGATCGAAAAGGCCGGCGGAGACGCCTCGCGGAGCGTGATGATCGGCGACAGCGTCAACGACATTCTCGCGGCCCACAATGCTCGCATCCCCTCGGTCGCCGTGACATTCGGCTATTCCGACGTCGCGGTCGAAACACTTGGCCCCGATCATGTCATCGGCGGCTACGATGAACTGACGACAGACCTGGTGGAAAAGCTGATGTCCCGCAGCATGCCCATAGCCGCAGCTGCGAAATAAAAACGGAGATCAAATTTCAGGAGGGAATGCGATGCGCTTTGTGAATCCCATCCCTTTTGTCCGCGACATCAATCGCTCCAAGGAATTTTACCAGAAGAGGCTCGGCCTGAGAATATTGGAGGATTTTGGCAACTTCGTCCTTTTCGAGACCGGTTTTGCGATCCACGAGGGAAGTTCGCTCGAACAAACAATTTGGCGGAGAGTGTCTGTTGCGGAAGAACCCTACGGACGAGGAAACCTGCTGTTGTATTTCGAACATGAGGATATTGAGGCGGCCTTCGAAAAGATTGCGCCCCATGTGGAACTGATCCACCCCATTGAGCGGCAGGCATGGGGACAGCGGGTGTTTCGATTTTACGATCCAGACAGACATGCCGTCGAGATTGGCGAGCCACTAAGTCTCGGGCCTTCTGGCAATTCGCAGAAATCCTAGACTAAATTTCAGGAACGGAACGGCATCCCTGAATTCACAAGGAAATAGCTCTCGCGAAATCCGCTCGCAAAACTCCGAGTTATGCGGCTGATTTCGCGACAGCAACCATTTCCACGTTCCGGCTGAGACCGGACGGATCACCCTTTCTCCAACAGAAAAACCAGACTTAACTATGGGCCGCCCGGGCCTTGGTCGTTGCCTCGAAAGCCTTCATCACCGCAGCATCGCGGCCATAGACGTCGTCGAAATATTCCACCTTGCCGTCCTTGTTCGGCCAGGCCGTGAAATAGGAGACGTAGACCGGAATCCTGACCGGCACCTTGGCGGCCACGTTCTGGCCGGCGGCGATACGTGCGTTGATGTCCTCGTCCGTCGTGCCCATTACGGCGGCCGCCATCTTGCGTGGCTCTGCAAGACGCACGCAACCGTGGCTCAGCGCACGCATGTCGCGCTGGAAGAAGCTTTTCGACGGCGTGTCATGCATGTAGATCGCATGGGAGTTCGGGAAAAGGATCTTCAGGTCGCCAAGCGCATTGTCGCTCGATGGCGGCTGGCGCACGGAAATGTTCTGCGTCGAGCCGTACCAATTGACGCTGCTCGACGAAACGGCCCGACCATTGACCGATACCTCGTAACCCAACCGGTCGAGATAGCTCGGGTCCTGGCGCAGGTGCGGCAGCATCTCGTTGATGATGATCGACTGCGGCACACCCCAGTAGGGATTGAACTCCACCGTCTCGATCTGATCCTGGAAGAAATAGGTCTGGTTCGACTTGGAGCCGACGACCACCCGCATGGAAAACTGCTCGGCACCATGGTCATGATAGTAGACCCTGAAGGCCGGCTGGTTGATGAAGACGTAACGCTGGCCGAGATCGTCGGGCAGCCAGCGGGCCTGCTCCATGGCGACGACAACCTTCTCGATCTTGTCCTCGGATGTGTGGCCGACCAGTTTGCGAACCGTGGCAGCACCGACCACGCCGTCCGGCTTAAGCCCGGCCTCGGACTGGAAGGATTTCACGAGTTCGACGAGGTCCGGCGTGTAGTCCGGTGTCTGCTGATATGCGGCGAACGTGGCCGCATGCGTGGTCCTCAGCTCTTCCGAACCGAAGTGCTCGATCGCTGCGATGACATTGGCCATGTCGGGGTTGCTGCTGCCCGGCTTCAGCAGAAGATTGTCCGGTAGCGACACCTGCATTCCGTCACTGGCGGCTTCGGCGCGCAGCTTCGCGAGCTCTGCCTTCAGCGTCTGGAAATGCGCACTTTGCGGCGTCAGTCCTTCCAGATAGGCAGCGGCATCAGGCCCGTTCTTGGCAAAGGGCAGAACCAGCGAAAGCTTGACGTCCTTGCGCTTGAAATCGTGGTAGCCCGACACCCTGTTCGGATCGATGCGGCCGAGGATCATGTCCTGAGCGAATATCAGCACCTTTTCGGAGAGTGCGAGCTCGAACTGCATCAGAGCCCGGTCATGCGTATCCGAGGGGGAAGTTGACGCAGCCGTGACGGAAGCATCCGTCGCGACAGCCGGATCTGCGGGCGCCTCAACGCTGGCGGTCGTCAGAGCCGGAACCGGCAACAGATAGTCGGCCGGCTCAAGACCATATTCCCCGGCCCGTTCGAAAAGCGCCAGCACGCCCCTCGCCTTTTCATTGGCATCGCTGTCGGAAACCCAGATCGGCTTCGCATCCTTGCCGTAGAAGGCTTCGAGAGCGGCGGCGATTTCGGCCGGGGCCGATACCTTCGCCTCGGCCAGGAACCGCGTGCCGTCGGTCGCTGAAGCCGCGGCAAAACCGGCGGTCTTTACCGCCCGCTCGGCATCCGGCTTATAGGTGTAGTAACGCGGGCCGGAGACCTTCGGCAGCGGCTCGGGGTCGGCGAGCGCCCGTTCGCTCGGCATGCCGGAACGCCCGGTCGCAACGCCCGGAAGCCCGTTGTCGGCCTGCCTGTTCCTGTTGGCGCCGGGGCCACCGCGGAGGATATCGAGCAGCGTTATGGCATGGGCAGGAGCTACAGCTCCCGCAAAAACCGAAATGCCCGACACGAGCGCCAGCGCGATCGAAGTTTTCTTGTGTTTGTGCTGCAAAGTCGTCCCCGTCACCTGCTTCCGCGTATGATCCGCGGGCTCGAAATATATCACGCCATCTACCCGATCGCGTAAGGGATGGAAAGAAACGCTCAGCTGTCCCGACAGGTTCGCACCCGCCGGAAAAAAGCGTCAAAGCGCAGGCAGAAGGTTAAGAAAATATTCGTTAAATTTTTACTGACGCCAGACAGGTGACGGAGAAGAACGTCACAGAACCGGTGAAACAATTCTCTGGTCCGTGTCATAAAAGGCACGCCAAAAGTCGCACCGAAAGCGGGGCATGCCGTCTTGCGGACGCATAACAATCGTATAGTAATGCCGCCGGCCGGCGTTCACGCGATAACGCGTTGTTGATCATCGCGACCGGCAGCGAGCAAGAACAGACAGAGGCAGCGAAGATGGCATCGACCCGCACCGAAACCGATACGTTTGGCCCGATCGAAGTGGCAAGCGACCGTTATTGGGGCGCTCAGGCGCAACGTTCGCTCGGCAATTTCAAAATCGGCTGGGAAAAGCAGCCGCTTGCGGTCGTCCGTGCTCTCGGCATCGTCAAGCAGGCCGCGGCCCATGCCAATATGGCACTCGGCGGTCTCGACCCGGACCTCGGCAAGGTGATCGTCGAGGCAGCACAGGAAGTCATCGACGGCAAGCTCAACGACCATTTCCCGCTCGTCGTCTGGCAGACCGGTTCCGGCACTCAATCGAACATGAATGCCAACGAAGTGATCTCCAACCGCGCGATCGAAATGCTCGGTGGCGTCATGGGCTCCAAGAAGCCGGTGCATCCGAATGATCACGTCAACATGAGCCAGTCGTCGAACGATACTTATCCGACGGCCATGCACATCGCCTGTGCCGAGCAGATCGTCCGCCATCTCGTTCCGTCTCTCAAGCACCTCCACGCAGCCCTCGACGTGAAGGTCAAGGCCTTCGCTCATATCATCAAGATCGGCCGCACCCATACGCAGGACGCCACGCCGCTCACCCTCGGCCAGGAATTCTCCGGTTACGCAGCGCAGGTCGCCTCGGCGATCAAGCGCATCGAACTCACGCTTCCCGGCCTCTACGAACTTGCCCAGGGCGGCACGGCGGTCGGCACGGGCCTCAATGCCCCGGTCGGCTTTGCCGAGAAGGTCGCGGAGGAGATCGCCAAGATCACCGGCCTGCCCTTCGTGACGGCGCCGAACAAGTTCGAGGCGCTGGCCGCGCACGATGCGATGGTTTTCGCCCACGGCGCGATCAATGCGGCTGCCGCCGTCCTCTTCAAGATCGCCAACGACATCCGCTTCCTCGGCTCCGGTCCGCGTGCAGGCCTGGGTGAACTCGCTCTGCCGGAAAACGAACCGGGCTCGTCGATCATGCCGGGCAAGGTCAATCCGACGCAGTCGGAAGCCATGACGCAGGTCTGCGCCCATATCTTCGGCAACCAGGCCGCGATCACCTTCGCCGGCAGCCAGGGCCATTTCGAGCTCAACGTCTACAATCCGATGATGGCCTACAACTTCCTGCAGTCGGTCCAGCTCCTCGGCGATGCCGCCGTCTCCTTCACCGACAATTGCGTGGTCGGCATCGAGGCCCGCGAAGACAATATCAAGCGCGGCGTCGAGAACTCGCTGATGCTGGTTACCGCGCTCAACACCAGGCTCGGCTATGACATCTGCGCCAAGATCGCCAAGACCGCCCACAAGAACGGCACGACGCTGCGCGAGGAAGCGGTCGGCGGCGGATATCTCACGAACGAGGAATTCGACCAGTATGTCCGCCCGGAGAACATGATCGGCCCGAAATAGGCAGCTTAGGCCAGCAAAAGAACAACAAGGCCCTGCCCTTCAAACGGCAGGGCCTTGTTGTTACAAATATAGATCAAGAACGATATTTTATGACAATGTATCGCATTTACAGACGCGAACCACTGTCCCGAATTGGTACTGTAAAAACCCTTTGTTTCTAGGGGAAATAAGGTATTCCTGAAATGCAAAATGATTTTAAGAACAAGCTCTTCGGTGTTTATCCTTAATTCTTTTCCAATATCTTTCACATACTAATTCCGCTAAGTATATATATGGACGGGATTGAGTGGGGATCGTCGATGACGACGGCAATGGCGCCGAAGGCGCAATCTAGCGATCTGATCGGTCAGATCATCTACGCTGTGCGGTCGATGGGCGTCGCGCCGATCCCGCGCAACTACCAGCTCTTCTACGAAGCCTATATCGGCTCCAATCCTGACTTGACCCGGGAACTTGCCTCGCTCGGAAACCGGGCAACCCAGGAGGAACTGGACGAGTTATCCCATCGCCATCTCGGAACAGGTCAGGCTGTCGTCATCGAGAATGCACATGCCAGGCTTGCGGGTGAGCTCGACTCGCTTCTGAAGCTTCTGCGCCAGGAGCAAAGTTCGCTGGAAAGCTACAGCAAGCTGCTGGGCGAAACCGCCCAGCGGATCAATTCCAAAAGCAATTTTTCGGTCGATCTCCTGAGCAGCGCCATCTCGCTTCTCAGCGAAGCGACGGGCACGACGATTTCCCATGGTGAAATGACCGCTGGAGGCGTCGTGCAGCGTTCGCAGGAGATGGATCAGGTCCGGCGGGAGCTTGATGAGTACAAGCGTATCGCCAACACCGATTCGCTGACGCGCATTGCCAATCGCCGGGCCTTCGACGAGCGGCTTGCAGGGGTCTACAATCATCCCGTTGTCCTGCCGCTCACCGCGCTGGTGCTCGCCGATATCGACAATTTCAAGAAGATCAACGACAGCTTCGGCCATCCGGTCGGTGACAAGATTCTCGCCACCGTCGCCTCGGTGATCCGCTCGAACGTCCGCAAGGATGTCTTCGTCGCCCGCTCCGGCGGCGAGGAATTCGCCATGATCGTCGAGGGCAACACGCCGGATGAGGTCATGATCATCTGCGAGCGGATCCGGCGGGCGCTTGAAACCCGCACCTTCCGCAATTCGCGTTCCGGCGTCGACTACGGCCCGATCACCATTTCGCTCGGCTTTGCAATGGGTTCGCAGGCCGATGACCCGGGCGCGCTCTATGCCAATGCCGATACCGCCCTCTATCATGCCAAGAATACCGGCCGTAACCGCGCGATCTTCTTCGAGGAGGGCATGAAGAAGGATTATGTCGGCAAGGGCTGGCTGATCTACAAGAATTGAAATCTTCCGGAACGCCGGCTCGATCCGAACCAACTCACCACATGGTCTTGGCAGCGCGGGCCGGCCATTCACGGTCGTAGGTTTCCTTGTCGAAATCGGCCTTGGCGGCTTTCAGAAGCGTGCCGGGCGTCGGCAGGCTCTTCGGATCGACGAAACGTTCGGGATTCCAGAGTTCGGCGCGCATCAGTGCCCGGGCGCACTGGAAATAGACCTCGTTGACGGTGATGACCGTGACGCTGCGCGGATGTCTACCGTCCATCTCGAAGCTGTTGAGCAGTGTCGGCTCCACCGACACCACGGCATGGCCGTTGATGCGCATCGCCGTGTTCGAGCCGGGGATCAGGAACATCAACGCCACGCGCGGATCGCGGACGATGTTGACAAGCGAATCGATGCGGTTGTTGCCGCGCCAGTCGGGCAGAAGCAGCGTCGCCTCGTCCTGAACACGCACCGCGCCACCCAGGTCACCGCGCGGTGAACAATCGAGCCCCTCCGGCCCGACGGTCGCGAGCGCCAGGAAAGGCGAGGCCTCGATCATCCGGCGGTATTCCGGCGTCAGGACCTTGGTCACCTTGACGAGCGAAGCCTCCGACACGCCGTCGTAGATCGCCTTCAATTCCTCGACGGATGTGATGATGGTCATGCTTCGCCCCTTTGCATCGTCGGCCCTAACCGGCGCAGGCGACAGTATGATGACAGATTTTGCCGATCAAGCGGCCGCGTCGCCACCCGAGGCTTCATGCACGGGCCTGCCATTTTCCGAAAGGAACGAGGCTATCGTTTCGATGACGCCGCGATCGCTGACGATACGGCGATGGCCCAGTCCATTCGCCCAATGAAGCCGCGCCGTCGCAAGGCCGTCAAAACGGCGGGCGTGGTCGGCTGCGACCTCCTTGTCTTCCTCCGCATGCACGACCAGCAGAGGCGTGCGGCCCCGTGCCGCCGCGGCAACCGTATCGAAATCTTCAAGCGAGGCGCCGGCCACCTGCTCCGCCCGCACGATCAACTGTTTCTTGACGCGCGGCGTGAGCCCGATCATCCGCGAAAACTCGTCGAACAGCCAATGGATATGGCTTGGAGAGCCTATGACCACCAGCTTGGAAGGGTTGATCGCACCCGCGCCCCTCATCACGCCGCCGGCGGCAAGCATCAGGGCCGCGCCGCCGAAGGAATGGCCGATCGCCGCATCGAACCTGCCGAAATGCCGCTCCGCCTCGACGACCGCATCCACCGCCTGGCGCATGTTCAGGCTGCGACCGCTGGAACGCCCATGACCCGGAAGATCGAGCACCACGACCTCAGCTCCCGTTTCGGCAAGTCCCGCCGGCAGGGCGGAGATATAGGCGGCGTTCGATCCCCAGCCATGCACCACCAGATAGCGCGGCCGGCCGGTTCTGCCGGAGCCATTGAAACGATAAGCCATGACGGTTGATTTCCCGACTGGAAAGGGCATCCTCTCGGCGGCCTCCAGCCGCTTTCGCCCCACCGCCTCGGCCGCCTGCGCCTTGCCGCCTTTCGGTCGTCGCGACGGCGTACGGCAGAAAAGCGCGAAGGCAAGCTTCGCCGAGGCTTTGGGGAACGGCCGGCCCAAAGTGGCGAAACCGAGACGGATGACCTTCAGTGCAAAGTTTGGCATAGTGAGGAAATCCCATAATGTTCAATGTTGAACAATAAAGTACAGGAATGAACAAAAATCAATCCCTCCCCTGGGACCACCCTCGTTTTCGAAGCTGGATCGCGGTAGCGCGTGCCTGCCAGCTCATGCAGAGCGTTCTGACCCGCGAGCTCGCGAGCCTGGACATCAAGCCGCCGCATCTCGATGTCCTCGTCAATCTCTACCGTTTCGAGGGGATCTCGCAGCAGGAACTGGCGCGCAAACTGCTCGTCGGCCGCTCCAACATGAGCATGACGCTGCCGCAGATGGAAAAGCGCGGCCTGATCGAGCGGCGCGGCGACGCGAATGACAAGCGCGTGCTGCGTCTCTACCTTACGCCGGAGGGCCGCCATGTCGCCGAGGAGGCGATGGCGATCCAGACCGCGCTCATCGAGCGGACGCTTTCGGCGACCCCCATCGAGCAATGTCATGCCATGGCCCAATCCATGGAGAAGATCATTCTCGCGCTGCAGGCGGAGAACGTCGAGGAAACCGAGTCGGCCTGACGATCAGCGCGACCGTTGCGGCGGATCGCGGCTCAGTCCTTTCGCGGCCAGCTCGCGCTCGTAGTCGGCAAACAGCTCGGCGCCACGTTTTCCGAGCTCCCGCAGATAGGACCAGGTAAAGATGCCGCTGTCATGCCCGTCATCGAAGGCGATGCGCACCGCGTAATTGCCGGTCGGCGTGATGGTCCGGATTCCGACATTCCGCTTGCCCGGCACCGTCACCTTCTGCCCCGGGCCGTGGCCCTGGACCTCGGCGGAAGGCGACAGGACCCGCATCGTTTCGGCAGGCAGCGGAAAGGCCGCGCCGTCGCTGAAGGTGATATTCATCGTGCGGCGGTCCTTCGAGACCCTGAGTTCCGTCGGCCAGATATCGCTCATGGTGAAACCTCCGCCTTGTCGTGCATCCGCCGCATGGATTATGAGCTTCACCGGCCGGCTGCAAGCTGTTTTCTGCTCGCCCCTGTTCTTGCCGGGCAGACTGTCATACACTTGACGAGAAGGTTCAAAATCCCCACGTTCGGCCAAAGGGAGATCATCACGTGAACGGTTTCGCAGGGCAGGTTGAAGGTGCAACGCCATTGGTTGCCGGCAAGGCGCCGATGATCGATCCGTTCGGCCGCACTGTCAGCTATCTGCGCGTCTCGGTGACCGACCGCTGCGATTTCCGCTGCACGTACTGCATGGCGGAAAACATGACCTTCCTGCCGAAGAAGGATCTGCTCACGCTGGAGGAGATGAACCGACTCTGTTCCGCTTTCATTTCCAAGGGCGTCCGCAAGATTCGTCTTACGGGCGGCGAACCGCTGGTGCGCAAGAACATCATGTTCCTCGTGCGCGAGCTTGGCCGCCATGTCCATTCCGGCGCGCTCGACGAACTGACGGTCACCACGAACGGGTCACAGCTCGCCCGCTATGCCGATGAGCTCTACGATTGCGGCGTACGCCGCATCAACGTCTCGCTCGACACGCTCGATCCGGCGAAATTCAAGGCGATTACCCGCTGGGGCGATTTCAGCAAGGTCATGGAAGGCATCGACGCAGCACAGAAGGCGGGCCTCAAGATCAAGCTCAATGCCGTGGCGCTCAAGGACCTCAATGCGGCCGAAATCCCTGAGATGATCCGCTTCGCGCACGGCCGCGGCATGGACCTGACGGTGATCGAAACCATGCCGATGGGCGAGATCGAGGAAGACCGCACCGACCACTATCTGCCGCTTTCAGAGCTGCGTGCCGATCTTGAAAGTGAGTTCACCCTTGCCGATATCCCCTACAAGACCGGCGGCCCTGCCCGCTATGTCGAGGTGAAGGAAACCGGCGGGCGGCTTGGCTTCATCACCCCGATGACCCATAATTTCTGCGAGAGCTGCAACCGCGTCCGGCTGACCTGCACGGGTACGCTCTACATGTGCCTCGGCCAGAACGACGCTGCCGATCTCCGCACGGCGCTGCGCGCCTCCGAGAGCGACGAATATCTTTATGCTGCGATCGACGAAGCGATCTCGCGCAAGCCGAAGGGCCACGATTTCATCATCGATCGCCAGCACAGAAAGCCCGCCGTCGCTCGCCACATGAGCGTCACGGGCGGTTAGAAACGGTCAGCGTTTTTCTTCCTCACGTCCGGCAGATCGATACGCCGCCGTCCGCGAGCATCGAGGCCCCCGTCACGAAGCTTGCCATGTCGGACCCCAGAAACAAGGCGGCTTTCGCGATCTCCTCCGGCTGGGCAACGCGTTTCAGCGCATGCAGGCCGTTGATGAAGTGGACTGTTTCCGGAAGCGCTCCGGGAAAATTGATCGGATTGGCATCCGTATCCACCCCGCCCGGCAGCAGCGCGTTGACCCGCACGTTATGGGGTCCGAGTTCCGCCGCCAACACCTGCACCAGGCCCGTAAGCCCGGCCTTCGCCGCCGCATAGGCGCCCATGCCCGGCATGCCGGCACTGTGACCGACGAATGTGGATGTAAAGATCATCGAGCCGCCGCCGCGTGCCATCATCGCCGGCGCTTGGTATTTCGCGGCGAGAAAACCGCTCGTGAGATTGAGCTCCAGCGTGGCGCGCCAGTCGTCCGTCGATGTCTCCGTCATCGGCCCGTAACCGACCGTGCCGCCCGCATTGTTGAAGGCGATGTCGAGCCCGCCGAAGCGCTCCATCGCTGTTTCAACCAACCGCCGATGCAGATCCTCGTCGCGGATGTCACCTGCGACGGCCGCGGCGCTGCCGCCTCCTGCCTCGATTTCCTCGACCAACATGCCGAGCAGTTCGCTCCGCCGGGCCGTAACGACCACGCGCGCGCCCTCATCGGCAAAAAGCCTTGCCGCGGCCCGGCCTATGCCGGCGCTCGCGCCGGTGACGATTGCAATCTTCCCTGCAAGGATTCTCATGGGGATCTCCGCTTTGCTGTTTGCATCAATGCGGCATCCAAATTTCAGATCAGGGCACCTTCGGCCACCCGTTTCCTGCTTCGCGTGAACGCGATGTCCGCGCGTAGACATCCGGGCTGCAGGGCGAGCGGCCCGACCGGTCGCAGAAGGTCCGCTGAACGTCCCCGGCCTTTACGAAACCCTCCAGCATCGGCCGGGTGAACATGCCGTCGCCCGCGCCGGCGGCTCGATGACAGGTCGCACATGGCGGGTTCGGCCGGAATGCCTCCATACCTTCGCCCGGCCTGATCGAACCATAGGTCCAGCGGCCCGCTTCGCGACGCTTGACGAAGATGGCTGTCAGTTCGTCACCCGAAAAGCTTTCCATCAGGATCATCATCTCCTCTGCGGGCTTGTCTTCACGCAGTGCGGCAAGCGAGGCATTGTCGACCAGCATGTTGCGATAGCTCCCATCCGGCCGATCGACCCGTGCATAGCGGGTAAAGCCGTCACCGTGATTGTCTGCGGCAACAGCGAAGACCGCGGCCATCGCGGAGAACAACCCCGTGACAGCCGTCAACATGACCGCCGATCGCGCCGGCCGTTTATCGCGAAAGAACGACATGATGAACTCCGTGCGGCAAGGCGACCCGCCCGATCCTTTCCAGCGAAGGAGCCTCCCCCTTCAATACCCGGAAAATCTCCAGCCCCGCCCCGGCGTCCGGCCCGGCGCCTGGATGCCCCTCGAACACCGTCGCCAGCAGATGGTCGCCCGTGAGGTCGAAAGTCCCACCTTCGGGAAGCACGCCCTCGAACGGATGGTCACCGGCCTTTTCCAGCCTGCCGGTTTGCGCATCGAACGTCAGCAGCGAGACTGTCGCCTCACGCTGATGGCGCGGTGATCCCGGCGGAAAGGCGGTTGCGCGCATGTTGATGGTGGCCACGAAGCGACCGTCCGGGCTCACGGCCATGCCCTCCGCCGAATTGCCGGTTTCGACGGCCATCAAATGCTCGTGACGGGCCTCGCCGGCGTCCGGATCGGCAAAGCGTATGACACTCATGGTCGAGGGCGTCGTGGGGATGCGTCCGTCGAGGGTCGTTGCGGAAAAATCGCGACCCCAGTTCGAGGTCAGATAGTGCCGCCCGTCCGGGGTGAAGCGCCCGACAAAGGGATCCCTGCCGACGTCGACGACATTGCCCCAGGGCTGCAGCGCAGGCCCTGATTCGCCGTCTGAAAATTCAAAAAAAGCCACGCGATCCTGCGTGTTGATGTTCACCGCAAGGAATCGTCCCGAGGGGTGCCAGTGCACGTTCGTTGCCGTTACCCCTCCGCGGGGTGCTTCGGCCGAGCCGGTGATCCCCAGGCCGGCGAGATCGGTACGGCTAATCTTGCCGAACCTGCCGCCTGTAAACTCGACGATCTGCAGCAGGCTTGCCTCGGCGGTATTGGACACGACGGCGATATATTGTCCGTCCGGGCTCACTGCCAGCGCCTCGGGATGGGTGCCGATTTCGATCGTATCAACAAGTCTCAGATCGGCGAAGTCGGAAAGATCGACTGCGAACAGGCGGTTGCCGGGCGGCAGGTCTCTGACCGTCGTGCCCCCTTCCGGCCCTTCACCGAGGCGTTCCGTCACGAAAGCGGTGTGCCCATCCGGCGCCAGTGCAAGGACCTCCGGCGCTGCGGTCACCGAATTCGAGATCGGCAGCGTGCTTTTCGACACGCGGCCATCGGCAATGGAAAGAACGGTCAGCATATCCCTGTATCCGGCCTCCTTCGGAGCCAGGATCGAACTGCCATAGGTCCCGGCGACAAAGTCGCCATCGGATATTGCGACAACCCGACCGGCTGAAATCGCGCCAAGGATGTCGGCGGATTGCGCCGACGCGCTGCCTGCGCCGCTTATCCCGAGAGCCAGCGCGACAGCCGTGCTGCCTAGAGGATGCGATATCTTCATGATCCAGATTCCTTCCTTCGCTGCGAGGGCAAAGCCCTTGTCTTCGAAAAGGATAAGGATCACTCTGATTGCTTTCCAATCGGAATATCACGATCTGTGATAGGCAATCCGCATCAGGAGACATGATGGATATCCGCTCGATGGCCTGCTTCGTCGCCGTCGCCGAGGAACTGCACTTCCGCCGGGCGGCTGAGCGGCTGCACCTCACCCAGCCATCGCTCAGCCAGCGTATCCGCGCGCTGGAATTCGAAGTCGGCACGGATCTTTTTGCCCGTGATCGCCGCAGCGTTGCTCTCACGCCCGCCGGCCAGGCGTTCCTCGAACCGGCTCGTCGGGCGATCGAGAATGCCAAGGTGGCCAAGGAACAGGCTCTTCGAGCCATGCGCGGCGAAGTTGGCCGGCTGCGGCTGGGCTTCACCGTGATCGCCTTCTACGGTGTTCTGCCTGAGGCGGTGCGGGCTTTTCGTCACCAATATCCACAGGTGAAGGTCGAGCTCTTCGAGATGAATTCGCCGTCGCTTGAAACGGCGCTGATGACCGGAACGATCGATCTAGCCGTCCTGCATCCGCCGCTCGCCAATCCGGACCTTGCGATCCGCAGCCTGCCCGATGAACCCCTCGTACTCGCCCTGCCCTCCGGCCACCCGCTCGCGTCGCGGGCCGAGATCCGGATTGCCGATCTTGCGGAGGAACCGCTGCTGATCGCACCGCGCAGCATCGGCCCCAGCATCTACGATCGCGTCATCGCGCTCTTTCAGGCGGAAGGCATCAGCCCGCATATCGTTCAGGAAGTAACACCCATGACGACGCTCGCCGGGCTGGTCGCCGCCGGCGTCGGCACCGGTTTCGTGACCGCGGGGCTTTCCCGCCTGCCCCGGCCAGGCGTCAGCTACCGCCCGGTCACGCCGACGCCGCCATCGTTGCCCATGGCGGCGTCCTGGTTGAAACCGGCGCTTTCGGCGAGCGGGCAGCGTTTCCTCGAAACGGTCTCCGCCCTGATCGGCAGGAGTGCCTAGGCGGCGTCGCTTTGGCGCATGGCCGCCCGGCGCTCGTAGGCTCCGGCGTGGAACGAGACGTTCGGATCGCGCGTCTTGAAGCGCTCGATCTTCTCCGACAGGATTTCCACGCGGCGGCGCAGGCCGTGGATCTCGGCATTGTTCTCCTCGACCATGGCGGCGTTGCGCTGGGTGATGAGTTCCACTTCCTGGACAGCCTTGGTCACCTCGTTGATACCCGTCGACTGCTCCCCGGCCGCCGCGGAAATCTCGGCGACCAGTTTGCGGACATCAGTGATGTGCGAGATGATCTCGGTCAGCGCCGTGCCCGTTTCCTCGACGAGATGCACCCCGTTGCTGACCTGATCCGAGCTTGCCGAAATGAGACCCTTGATCTCGCGCGCGGCACCTGCACAGCGCTGCGCCAGTTCGCGCACTTCCTGCGCCACGACCGCGAAGCCGCGGCCGGCATCGCCTGCACGCGCCGCCTCGACGCCGGCATTCAATGCGAGCAGGTTGGTCTGGAAGGCGATCTCGTCGATCACACCGATGATTGTCGCGATCTTGTCGGAGGAGCGACTGATCTCGCCCATGGCGTCGACCGCACGGGCCACGACCTCGCCGGAGCGAACGGCGAACTCTTCCGTCTCGTTCACCGAAACCGAAGTCTGTCTGGCGCTTTCGGCAGTCGAACGGACGATGTCGCTCAGATGCCGCAGCGCCCGCGAGCTTTCCTCCAGCGCCGCCGCCTGCTGTTCGGTGCGGCGAGCCAGATCGTCGGCGGAGGAAGCAAGATTGCCCGTGCCGCCGTCGATCTCCTCGGCGGTCGAGCGGACATCGGCAAGCGTCGCACGGAGCGCTTCAACGGCCTGATTGTAGGTGCGGGCCATTTCGACGAAATCGTCCGGCAGGTTCTCGTCCATGCTGCGCTCCAGATCGCCCTCGGCGAGCTGGCCGAGCACGTCGGACAGCGCAGTCAGCGCCTGACGCTGTTCGGCGGCGATCCGGGCGCGTTCTGCGGCGCGGCGTTCTGCCTCGGCATTGGAGAGGTCCCGCGCCGCGGCGGCTTCCTGCTCCAGGCGGACATTCTCGAGCGCCGCATCGCGGAAGACGGTGACCGACCGGACCATGTCGCCGATTTCGTCGCCACGTTCACGGCCTTCGATCCTCACGTCGAGATCGCCGGCGGCAAGTCGCTTCATCACCTCGGTGACGCGGCGCAACGGACCACGCAGCGTTTCGACCAGCATCAGGCCGCCGGCGATCGCAAGCAGCGTGCCGACCACCATGGCGACGACAGAAAGCTGGGCTGAACGTTCGCTGTCCTCCTTGCCGACTTCCTGGGCCTGTGCGACGAAGTTCTTGAGGCCCGCCATGCCGGCCGTCAGGGTTTCCGTCGCCGTGGCGCGGGCCTTGCTCCATTCGGCGGCGATCGCCAGAAGCTGGGCCGTCTCGTCCTCCATAGACTTCAGCCGCGGCTGCAGCATGGGCGCAAACTCGCGCATGGCGGGATTGCGGGCGAGTTCGGAAACCTCGGCGCTTGCCTGGCTCAGCTTCTCCATGACATCCAGGACGGTCTGCCGTGCCTCTTCGGTCTGGGTGGTGCGCAGACGCTCGACGTAGAGCTCCATGGCGTCGATGAGGCGCAGCGATTCTGCGCTGCGATCGAGGAGCGTGCGCAAGCTGGCAACTTCTCCCTCGATGCTGGCGAAGCGCGAAGCCGCATTGCCGGCCTTGTTCGTAACCTCGGCCTCCATCTCCGACTGGTACTTCATGAATGCGCTTGCGGCGAGCCTGATCGCCTGCGCCTTCTGCGGCACTGGCTGGTCGCTCTTGAGAAGCGCGGTCATTTCGTCGATCGCGCCACGGATCGGCTTCAGCTGCTTCACGCCGTTCGGCGTCAGCATGGGCTGCACTTCCTCGAAGGTCTTGGCCAGGATGCCGAGATACATGTCGGCGGTACCGATCGTGCCGTCATCCGTGCCGGTCCCGCGAACGTTGTTGCGAAGCTCGCCGATCTGTTCGGCGATCGCCTTGTAGGCATAGGCTTCGAGCACCATGCCCTTGGCGAACTTTTCCTTGCCTTCGAACTGCTTGCGGACGTTGGCAACCTGATCGGCAACCCCGGTCGCGATGGTGCGGATATCTTCGACGTTGTAATCCAGCGCCGCCGCATTCTGATCGCGTTTCTGCTTGATGGCCCAGAGAGCCTCCGTATCGGCACGCAGCTTCGGCGCGAGGCCGGACACGACGGCGACACGCTCGCGATCGCCATCGGTGACAAGCAGGCCTTCCAGCACGTCCACGCCGCTCGCCTGCCTGTCGATGCCAGCCTGCACGGCAGCCAGGGATGCGTCGTCAGGCTTGCTTGTGAAATCCTGAAGCACCGCCTGGAGGTTTTCGAAATCGCCGATATTGTCGATTGTCGCGCGCGTCACGGTCATGTGTCCGTTCAGCATGCTCGCGGTGTAATAACCGGCAAGCCCGATGCCGGCGATCAGCAGGACCAGCGGTACCACAAAAAGAAGGACCTTGGTGACAATCCTTCGGCTCTGAAGAAGACGATCGATGAAAGACATTTTTCCCCCACGGCAACCTGGCGCCGGTTTCGCGCCAGCGGCATTCGCGAAACGGTAACGGCATGATTCCAGCCTCATGCGGGAATGATTTCGCCTACAGTCGACAAATTCAGTTGAACAAGGGTTAATTCGGCACCCTTACAAATCGCTTTGCCACATCCCATTGCATATTAGATCCCCCTCCAACTCTACTCAAAAGAGTACCGCCCGGTGCATGATCGGGCTGGCGACAGGTAAGCCGTTGCTTTAAGAGAAGCGCTCGATACCGGAGGGAATCGGGAATGGCATCGTCGGAAAACTCGCGGGGAGCGCTCTTCATGGCGCTCGCCATGGCGGCTTTCACCTGTAACGATGCCATAGTCAAATCGATCACGTCCGAACTCGGCGTCGCCCAGATCATGGCGGTACGCGGTGTCATGGCGACTGCGCTCATCTACTGTGTCGCGCGTTACCTCGGCGTCACCCTGTCTCTCAAGATGGTCATGCATCCGCTGGTGCTGCTGCGCACCTTTTTCGAGATTGGTGCCACCCTCACCTTCCTCTCGGCGCTGGCCCATATCGAATTCGCCGCCGCATCCTCAATCATGCAGTCGCTGCCGCTTGCCGTGACCTTGGGGGCGGCCCTTTTCCTGGGCGAGCCGGTCGGCTGGCGGCGCTGGACGGCGATCTCCGTCGGTTTCCTCGGTGTCCTCCTGATCATTCGGCCCGGTCCAGAAGGCTTCACGCCGGCTGCCCTGCTCGCCGTCGCCGCCTGCTTCTTCACGGCAAGCCGCGATCTCACGACAAGGCGTATCACCGACGATATTCCGACACTCTCCGTCACACTCTTCACGTCGTTTGCCAACACCGTCGTCGGCGTGATCCTGATCGCGCCGATGGGCGGTTGGCAGCCGGTCAGCACCCCCACGCTCGGTTATCTGGCGCTTGCCTCCGTCCTCGTCTTCGCCGGATATCAGGCGGTCATCAAGGCCATGCGCGCCGGCGAAATCTCCTTCGTTGCGCCCTTCCGTTATACCGGCCTGCTCTGGGCACTGGTGATCGGCATCTTCCTGTTCGGAGAGCATCCCAATGCCTATATGCTCACGGGTGCTGCCATCGTCATCGGCTCCGGCCTCTACACCTTCTACCGTGAACGCAAGCGGCGGAGTCCTGTAGTGGAAAAGGCAAGCGCGGCACCGCCGGCCTGACGGACGCCGGAAAGCAGTTTGACGAGAGGAAGGACGACGTGCAGCAAAGCCGATTTCTGGACAGACAGACCCCGCCCCATATCCTGACGCTGGTCGTCTGCGCAGGCCTTGGAGCGCTATCGCTCAATGTCTTCCTTCCGTCTCTTTCGGCCATGGCTATCCATTTCGGCACAGACTATGCCGTCATGCAGCTTGCCGTTTCCGGCTATATCGCCGGCACAGCACTGCTCCAGCTCGTGCTCGGGCCGCTTTCCGATATTTTCGGCCGCCGTCGCGTGATGATCGGCAGCATCCTCATCCTGCTCGTCGGCACGCTGATCTGCCTCGCCGCACCGAATGTCACCGTCTTCATGTTCGGGAGAATGCTGCAAACGGCGGTCGTCGCCGGCTTCGTGCTGCCGCGCGCCATCATCCGCGACACGGTGCCGATGGAGAGCGCCGCCTCGATGATCGCCTATGTCACCATGGGCATGTCGCTGGTGCCGATGATCGCGCCGACGATCGGCGGTACGCTCAGCGACCTGTTCGGCTGGGAAGCGAATTTCGTCCTCATATTGGGCCTCGGGCTCATCACCCTGATGCTGGTCTCCGTCGACCTCGGCGAGACGAACCGCACGCCGGCGGCGAGTTTCACGGCGCAGTTTAAAAGCTGGCCGGACCTTTTCCGGTCGCGCCGCTTCTGGGGCTATACGCTCACCTCGACCTTCTCCTCCGGCGTCTTCTTCTCCTTCCTCGGCGGCGCGCCCTTTGTCGGCACGGCGATCTACCATCTCACGCCTACCATGCTCGGCGTGCAGTTCTTCCTCATTGCCGCCGGTTACATGGTCGGCAATTTCATCTCGGGACGTTACACCCGGCGCTTCGGCACAATGACCATGATGATCTCCGGCAGCGTCGTCAGCCTGATCGGTGTCTGCATTACCACCGCCATTCTTCTCGGAGATGTCGCGTCGGCAACAGCCTTCTTCGCGCCGCTGGCGCTGACCGGCGTCGGCAACGGGTTGACGCTTCCAAGCTCGAATGCCGGCATCGTCAGCGTGAGACCGCATCTTGCCGGGTCCGCCTCGGGCCTCGGCGGCGCGATCACGGTCGGCGGCGGCGCCGCTCTTTCAACGCTTGCCGCGGCGGTGCTGAAAGAGGAAGGCGGGGCGATACCGCTCCTCGTGGTAATGGGCATCTCGACATTGCTCGCGCTCGCCGCGACCGCCTATGTTCGTCGGATCGACCTTCGCGAAGGTGCGATCGAAACCCGGGATGCCGACCGATGACCGGTCCCGCGCTCCCCCCCGGCCTGATCCTCGCCGGCGGCAAATCGAGCCGCATGGGTTCCGTCAAGGCGCTTCTGGAGGTCGGCGGCGACACCATTCTCGGCCATATCGTGCGGCGGCTCTCACCCCAGGTTTCGGGAATCACGCTCAATGCGTCCGACGATTTTCCCAACCCGCTCGGGCTACGCCTCCTTCCGGACAGACTCGCCGGCCAGCCCGGACCGCTCGCGGGCGTTCTTGCCGGTCTGCGCGACGTGGAAACCCGCGGCCTCTCTGCAACCCATCTCCTGACCGTGCCGTCGGACAGCCCCTTCGTGCCGACTGATCTCGTCAGCCGCCTTCAAGCCGGGATCGACGTTCCGGATGCGATCATCATCACCGCTTCGGACGGACGCAGTCACCCGGTTTTCGGGCTCTGGCCGATCTCGATCGCCGACGATCTCGAAACCTGGCTCTCTGATCCGGAAAACCGGCGCATCAAGGCTTTCCTGCAGCGTCACCGGGTGGCGACCATCGAATTTCCGCTGATCGAGACATCTCACGGCCTGCTTGATCCTTTCTTCAACATCAACACGCCTGAAGATCTCGAAGAGGCCCGGCGTTTCGCGGAGGTTCTTCAATGAGCTCTCCCCGTGTCTTCGGCATTTCCGGCTGGAAGAATTCTGGCAAGACCGGATTGACAGTGCGGCTCGTCGCCGAACTTACCCGCCGTGGCTACCGGATCTCGACGATCAAGCATGCCCACCATGATTTCGACATCGACAAGCCGGGCGCCGATTCATTCCGTCATCGCGAGGCCGGTGCGTGCGAGGTGGCGATCGTCTCCGGCAGGCGCTTTGCCATCATGCACGAGCTGCGCGAGGAGTCGGAGCCGCGTCTTGACGATATCCTGGCCCGGCTGGAGCCTTGCGATCTGGTCCTGATCGAAGGCTACAAGCGGGAACCGGTTCCGAAAATCGAGACCCGGCGCCTCGAATCGAAAAGCCGCGAACCGCTTTCGTCAAACGATCCGCATATCGTCGCCATTGCCGCCGACCATGCCGTGACGGACACGGCTGTGCCGGTCTTCGACCTCGACGACACGGCGGCAATCTCCGATTTCATCGTGAAGGTGACGGGACTTCCCAGACAATGAAAAGCCTGCGTGCCGACCGCTCACTCGTCATCCTCGTCCTCGGATTGAACCCGAGGATGAGGACAAGCTGAGCCGCCGGATCGCTCCGGCGGCTTTGTCTTGGGCAGCAGAAACCCTTACTGGTTCGAGGCGACCGGCTTCACCAGCGGCGTGATGCGGCGGATGGTGACGCGGCGGTTTTCCTGGTTCGGGCCGTCGGTCCGAACCTTGAGGTAACGTTCGCCATAACCCTGGGTCGCCAGGTTTTCCGGAGGAATGCCGAAGGCATCGGTCAGCACCCGGGCGACCGATTCCGCTCGCTCGTCGGAGAGGATGAGATTGCTCTCGTCCGAGCCGACCGCATCCGTATGGCCTTCGATAAAGAACGTCTCGGACGGATCTTCCTCCAGGACCCGGTTCATCGCCTCGGCGACCCGGCGCAGCGAACTCGCCTGGTTCATCGGGATCTCGGCGCTTCCGGTCGCGAAGGTGATCGTATCGAGGTCGATGCGCGGCACCTTGTCACGGATACGGGCCGAATAGCGGACTTCATCCAGCGAATAGACGCGCTCGACCTGTTCGACCGGCGGCTGTTCGAGGAACTCGTAATAATCCCGGTCCGGCTCGCTCGAGGTGTCGATGATATAGTTCTCGATCGGCACCGTGAGCCGCATCGGCGGCAGGTCATAGCCCGGATCGCGCCAGACATAGTCGCGGTCGCGGCGCTCGTCCATCAGTTCCGGCGCATAATAGAGAACGTATTCATCCCCGCCCCGGACGATGCGCGACCGCTGGACGATCTCGCCGTAACGGTTGCGGATCGTGACGATGCGGGTGCCGTCGTCACGGATGAAGACTTCGCGTACCCGGCCGTCGCGCAGGCGCTCATATTCCGGCTCCCGGCCGTCGACGTAGAAGCGACGGCTGTCGTCATGGCGGACGAAGGTCTGGTTGTCGATCGAAATGATCGTTCTCGCGCCGTCGCGATCCCGTTCGCGGTCTTCGTCGCGGCTGACGTCCTCGCGGAATTCCCAGCCGCGCGGCCGTTCGAATCGGGGACGCCGGTCAAGCCGTTCGCCGCGTTCCTCGATCATGGCGCGAACCTGCTCTTCCTGCTCACGGCTGAACTGGGTATTGGCCTGGGCTTCGGCGTCGGACTTGGGCGGGGCGAGTTGCTGCTCGGTCTGCTGCGCTGGCCGGCGGCGCGGCCGCTCGCCTTCACGGGGCGGTCGCGGCTCTTCCTTGGCGCTGTCGAGCACCGCAGCACCGTTCTCGACGGGCAGCAAGACCTGCTCGCCCTCGCGGGCCGAAGACGGGTCGCGGGCGATCTGACGGGCCCGTTCGATCTGCTCGGGTGTGCGCGGCGGTTCGGGCCGGGCCTGCTGCTGATCTTCCAGCGGCTCGCCGGGAGCGGGTCGGGCCGGGCTGGCCTGGTCGCGCGGGGTCTCTCCCCGGGGCGGCAGCGGCGGCTGGCCTTCCGTTGTCTGACGGCGCGGCTGTTCGCCCCGGGCAGGTTGCCCCTCGGTGGTCTGGCCTTCCCTTGCCGGCGGCCGGGGACGCGTGTCCTGCGCAGTACCTCTGCCGGAATCCTGATCCCGGGCATTGCGGCGGGTCGGCGCCTCCGGCGCAGTTTCAGGCGCCGCCGCACGGTCTCTCGCGCGCGGCCGGGGTGTCGGGGTTTCAGCCTGATTTTCCGTGGGGGCCGCGTTGCGATCCTGGGCATTGCGGCGCTGCTGGCGGTCACCGCCTTCCGGTGCAATCTCGCGCTGCGGCTGGGCTTCTCTCTTTGTCGGCCGCTCGGTCTCCGGAGCCGCCTGTTCACGCTGGCGGTCCCGGCGCTGCGGGCGCTCGCCGCCCTCGCCCTGTCCGGTCTGCTGTTGCTGACGACGCAGCAGACGTTCTGCGCCACCCTGGTCCTGGTCGGCCTGCTGCTGGCGGCGCTGCGGACGCTCTGCCGGTGCTTCCGCAGCCGGCCGTTCCGCCTGAGGTTCGCGGCGCGGTGCGGCTTCGCGCGGAGCTTCCGGCTCCGCCTGACGCTGGGCGCGCGGCGCCTGTCGCCGTTCGGCACCACCCTGCTCGCGGTCACCGCCCTGCTCGCGCCGCGGCCGCTGCTGCTCTCCGCCGCCTTCGCCTTCCTGCTGCTGCCGCCGCTTCCTCAACAGCAGCGGATCTTCTTCCTGGATCTTGATGATGCCCGGCATCTGGCCGGCCTCGATCATGGGTTTCGGCGGCATGGCCGCCGCCGGCTGCATCATCAGCGGCAGCGAAACGAAAGGCGCTGCGACGCTGGCGAACAGTCTGAATTTCCTCGACATGGACATTTCCTCTTCTCGGGGTGCTATCCCTTTCACGCGTCCTTTATTGCCTTTTTTCAGGCGGACTTACGCTTCGGCTGAATGCTATCCAGCCGGAGATGGTTCCGTTCAAGGCTGTGCCAGCCGGTCTGAACCTCGCGTGAATGTGTTGTTCATGTTTCAGCGGCAAGTGAACGTGCACGTAAAATGCCGTTGCAATTTCGTCCGAGCCGGTATCTATAAAATCCAGAGGGGGCGAAGCGCCCCGCTCCTGACGGCAAAACAAGATGAACCATGCCGTCGGCGCTGCCAACAGAGAGGATCATCATGAATATCTCCACCCGCTTCTTCGCCGCCGCTTCGATCGCCGCGCTGTCGTTCTTCGCCGGCTCGGCGATCGCCCAGGAAAAGCTCGTGATCGGCACGGAAGGCGCCTATCCCCCCTTCAACAATCTCGAAGCCAATGGCGAGCTCACCGGCTTCGACGTCGATATCGCCAAGGCGCTCTGCGAGGAGATGAAGGTCACCTGTACTTTCGTCACCAATGACTGGGACGGCATCATTCCGGCGCTGCAGTCGAAGAAGTTCGACGCGATCATCGCCTCCATGTCGATCACGCCGGAGCGCGAGGAACAGGTCACCTTCTCCAAAAAATATTACAACACGCCGCCGGCGATCGCCGTGCCGAAGGATTCGCCGATCAAGGACGTGGCCGGCCTCAAGGGCAAGACGATCGGCGCACAAGGGTCGACCACCCACTCCAACTATGCCGAAAAGCACATGCCGGATTCCGAGCTGAAGCTCTATCCGACGGCTGACGAATACAAGCTCGACATTGCCAACGGTCGTATCGACGCCGTCATCGACGACATCGTCGTGCTCTCCGAATGGCTGAAGTCGGATGCCGGCAACTGCTGCAAGATCCTTTCGCCCCTGCCGATCGATCCGGAGATCAACGGCGCAGGCGCAGGCGTTGCGGTGCGCAAGGGCGAAACCGCGCTGGCCGACAAGTTCACGGCCGCGATCGCCGCGATCCGCGCCAACGGCAAGTACAAGGAAATCAACGACAAATATTTCGATTTCGACGTTTACGGCGACAAGTAATCGTCTGAATAGCCCTGACAATCCGGCGGAAGGCTTGCCCTTCCGCCGTTTTTCTTTTTAATGAGACCAACATAACATCAGCGGCGCGACAGAAGCCGCGGGGGAAAACGACCTTATGAGCGGATTCTTTTCCGCCCTCTTTGGCGCGCTCGATCCGCTTTGCGGTCCTATCGGCCTTTTTTCACTGTTCGGTTCGGGCACGCTTGTCGCCTGTGGTGAAGCCGGCTGGGGCGACGAAATCGCTTTTGGCGTAAAAGTGACTATCTCATTGGCGCTTGCCACGCTTCCTGTCGGGCTCGTGATCGGCTTTCTGATCGCGCTTGCGGCGCAATCCGAGGAAAAGCTGCTGAGGCTTGCCGCCGGCATCTACACGACGATCTTCCGCGGTCTGCCGGAACTCCTCACCCTCTTCATCGTCTATTACGGCCTGCAGATCCTCATCCAGTCGGTGCTTTCCTCCCTCGGCTACGAAGGGCGTATCGAGATCAACGCCTTCCTGGCCGGCATGGCGGCGCTGGCGGTCGTCTTCTCCTCCTATTCGTCCGAGGTGCTGCTGTCGGCCTTCCGGGCGATCCCGCGCGGACAGTACGAGGCGGGCGACGCTCTCGGCCTGCGGCGCTGGCGCACCATGCGGCTTATCATCCTGCCGCAGCTCATCCGCATCGCCCTTCCGGGCCTCACCAATCTCTGGCTGATCCTTTTGAAGGATACGTCCTACGTCTCGGTCATCGGGCTTGCCGATATCCTGCGCCAGACAGGCATCGCCGCGCGCGTCAGCAAGGAGGCTTTCTTCTTCTATCTCATCGCCTGCATGCTTTACCTGATTCTGGCGATGATTTCGTCCTTTGGCCTCGGTTTCATCGAGCGCTGGGCCAAACGTTCGGAGGTCAGCCGATGACCGCCGTTACGGAACTCATCCCGCCTCAGCCTGCCCCCGCGGCCGTGAAACGAAAACTCGGCGCCGCCAGGATCGCCGGCATAGCGGTTCTTGCCGTTTGGGTGCTGCTGGCCATCGCACTCGCCGGGATGGTCATCGGCGGTTGGGATCAGGCCAAATTCCTGCGCTACGGGCCACGCTATCTCCATGGGCTGTGGGTGACCGTCTCGCTGGTCGGGCTTGCCGTCATCCTCGGCGCGATCCTGTCGTTGCCGATCGCTTTTGCACGCATGTCGAAGAACCGTTTCCTGAACGGCATCGCTTATGCCTATGTCTATGTCTTCCGCAGCACGCCGCTGCTTGCCCAGCTCTTCCTGATCTATTACGGGCTCGGCAGTTTCCGCCCGCAACTGGAGGCCGTCGGTCTCTGGTGGTTCTTCCGCGAGGCCTGGTATTGCGGCCTCTTCTCATTCGTGCTCAACACCGCCGCCTATCAGGCGGAAATCCTGCGCGGCGCGATCGAGAGCGTTCCCCGTGGCCAGCATGAGGGTGCGGCGGCACTCGGCATTTCGAAATATATCACCTTCCGTAAGATCATCCTGCCGCAGGCGCTCATCGTGGCACTTCGCCCCTATGGCAACGAGATCGTGCTGATGATGAAAGGTTCGGCGGTTGTCGCCATCGTCACCGTCTACGACCTGATGGGCGAGACGCGTTATGCCTTCTCGCGCACCTTCGACTATCAGGCCTATCTCTGGGCGGCGATCTTCTATCTTGCCATCGTCGAGGCGTTGCGGCACGTCTGGGCCTTCCTCGAAGCCCGCCTGACACGCCATCTGAAGCGTTAGCAGCACTCGCCGAAATTCGCTGCTAACATATTGAATATTTTCACGAATACCTCCTTATGAAGCAATTGTAAAGCCTCGGTTAACCGTGGCATGCTCCCTTTGTCGGGTGACGTGAAAGCGTCATCCGGAAAATAAGAAATGGGAACTGCTGATGTCTGAAATGGAAATGATGCTGAAGGGCTACGGCCTCACCACGGCGCAGATTTTCTACCGCCTGCCCGATCACCCCGTGCTGCTGCAAAGCTATGTCTGGCAGGACTACGATCTCGCGCCCGATTTTCCTGCCATGAAGGATTTCCTGAAGTTTTGGCAGGAGAAGCTCGACGGACCGCTGCATTCGGTCCATTACGTCCACCGCAAGCTGATCTCGGCCAGCGAGTGGCGCTCGGTCAAGGGAGAGATCGTGGTCCACTGACGGAGCGCGGACGCCCACGGCCTAGACATGCACCTCGCCGTGGGCGAATTCGCCCTCATCGGGTTCGCGATGCATGGCGGCATATAGGATGGCGCCGTAGAAAAGTGCGACAACCATTGTCACGCTCCATCCCGGCAGCGGCCCAAGCGCTGCGTTCTGCACCGCCTCGGAAATCGTAGAGACGCCATCTGTCGCCGGTTGATCAGGCAGGAGCTTGGGCGTCGATATCTTCAGGAACCATGCGAACAGCAGGATGAGGTACATCCAGACGTAGTTGCGCCGGATACGTCGGAACAACGCCTCGCGATAGCTGATGATGAAGCGGGGATTGCGCAGGCTTCCGGCAATGCCGGCCGCCCAATCCGGCCTGAGATCGGCCTGCGGATCGAGCGCCTGCGCGAAATAGTGCCGCTCCAGCTTGCGCACCCTGGCGCGATAGACGTCGAAGAAGCGGTAGCGCCGCGCCTCGATCAGCAGAAGCAGCGATACCAGCAGCATGGCGAAGATCACCACGCCGTGATGCGAAGTCGGCGTCGACAGCGAGATCGACAAGAGTGCCGCCACCATTGTGATCGCCCAGTTGGAGGTGCGGTCGATGCGGTCGCGCCAGCTCGTCATCCGGCCCAGCTCGCCGCGGTAGTAGTGGATGATCATATTGGCCTTTTCACCGGACGTGATCGGCAGCATGGGCGCCCGCCGCTCGACATTCTTCTCCAGTACACTCGGCTCCTCGACCGCGGCCATAATCCTTTCCTCCCAAGGTTTTATTTGCTTTATCTTTCAACGAACGAACCGGCACGGCGTTCCGTCTCATGGACAAACGCCAGCCGGCGGCTTAAAGCCGCTGCCAAACGAGGAATGCGACCATGAAGAAGATCGACGAGGAAGCGCTGGCAGAGGCCTATAACCGGGCGCTCGCGCTGGAAAAGGCGGGCGACGTCGACGCCGCCGTGAACGCCTACAGACAGGTGCTGGAGATCGATCCGGAAGACCACGGCGGGGCTGCCGTTCGCATCGCCGCCATGGGCCGTGGCGAGTCACCGCCAAAGGCGCCGGACGCCTATGTCGAAACCCTCTTCGACCAGCATGCAGGAAGCTTCGAGGACATCCTGGTCGAACAGCTCGGTTACGCCGTGCCGGTCATGGTGCGCCAGCGCCTGCAGGCATTAGAGCTCGGGCCTTTCAAACGCATGCTCGATCTCGGCTGCGGCACGGGCTTGACCGGCGGCACGCTGCGAGACATGGTCGACGATATCACCGGCATCGACCTTTCCGAGAACATGGTCGAGATCGCCCATGAAAAGGATCTCTACGAGACGCTCTACGTCGCGGAAGTCGAGGATTTTCTCGAAGACAATGACGACGAACCGTTCGATCTTGTAACCGCCACGGACGTACTTCCCTATCTCGGCGCACTCGAACCGCTCTTCTTCGGCGCGGCGGAGAACATGGTTCCCGGCGGCATCTTCGTCTTCTCGTCCGAAACCCTGCCGGCATCCGACGGTCGGCCCTATGTCGTCGGGCCGCACCAGCGCTTCCTTCATTCGGAAGCCTATATCCGCACGCGGCTCGCCGACACCGGCTTCGAGATCGTCGAGATTTCGGAGATCAACGTACGCATGCAGGACGGGCATCCGAGCCCGGGCCATCTGGTCATTGCGCGGTTGAGGGGTTAGTTTTCCCGCCGACAGAGGGAGGAATCGCGATGAGCCCGCAGCGCTATCTTCTCGCGCAGGCCTATAACAATGCCTGGGCCAATCACCGGCTCCTGAAAGCCTGTGGCCGGCTTTCGCCGGAAGAAGTCGCCGCAAAGCGTGTCAGCTTCTTTCCGTCGATCATCCATACGCTGAACCATATCCTGACGGTCGACTGGCTTTATATCAGTGCACTCGAAGGCAACTGCATAGGTGCGGCGGCCTTCGACCCGGAAATCCCTTTCCCCTTCTTCGCTGATTTGGAGCGCGAGCAGCGGGCCGCCGACCGACGCCTCATCGATCACTGTCGTGGCCTCGATGCCGAGACGCTCACACAAGAGGTTCGCATCCCGCGCGAGACCCATGTGCAGGTGGAGAACACCGATCGCGTGTTGCTGCATCTCTTCCAGCACCAGATTCATCACCGCGGCCAGGTTCACGCCATGCTGTCGGGAACATCCGTCCCTCCGCCGCAGCTTGATGAATTCTTTGCCGCCGACGAGGAACAATTGCGAAAACAGGATTTTGCCGAACTCGGTTTCACCGAAGCCATGATCTGGAGTTGATCTGAACCATGCTTTATTTCGTCATCAAGGCCCTGCATCTCCTTTCCGACTTCCTGCTGATCGGCGGCATGCTGATCAATGCCTTCGTCATCGGCATGGTCCCGCCGGCGATCCGCGTGGGCGTCATCTCGGCTCTGCGCAGGTATGACCGCATCGTGACCACCGCAGCGCTGGGCGGCGCATGGATCTTCGGCCTCTGGCTCGCCTTCGGTTACGGTTTCTACACAAGCGGCTGGTTCGGTTTCAAATTCCTCATCGTCGTCATGCTGTCGGCTCTGCACGGCATGCAGGGTGGCTGGATGCGTCGCATGGAGGCCGATCCGAAACTCGATCCGCCGGCCTTCGTACGCGCCGGCATGCCGATCATTCTCATCTCGGTCGTGCTGATCGTGGCGCTGGCAGTGATCAAGCCGTTCTGATCCCGGCGATGTCTCCGCCCCGCACCGCGATCAGGACAGATCGCCTGGTCCTTCGTCCGACCTTTGCCACCGACGCGGAACGCGCATTCGAGATCCAGTCGGACTGGGAGGTCACGCGCATGTTGCGCATGGCCAGCTTTCCTGCGGACCGGCAGGCGACCTTCGACTGGTTCGCCGACCATGAACGGGAATGGTCGGCCGGTGAGGCCTACCGTTTCGCCGTCGAACTTGGCGGTCGTATGGTGGGCCTTGTCGATGTCGATGAGATCAAAGATGGCGAGGGCGACCTCGGTTACTGGTTCGAGCGAGTTGCCTGGGGGCGTGGCTATGCATTCGAGGCCGCGAACGCTGTGGTCCGCTTCGCCTTCGGCGAGATCGGTCTTTCGACGTTGAAATCTGGACATGCAGCGGACAATCCCGCCTCCGGGCGTGTCCTGGCCAAACTCGGCTTCGTCCCGGTCGACATCGTGGAACGCTTTTCCCGGCCGCGCGGTGAACCCATCCAACAATGCCGGTATGTGCTCGCGTGCCGCTAGAGGTCAGGTTTTCGACAGCTCGGCCGGCGGTTCGACATCGGAGGGCACTGCCGGCTCATCATGGGCCTTGTTCAGTTCAACTCCGCTCAACTCTGAAGACACTGCAGACTTCTCGCCTGCGCTCTCCTCGGCGGCTACCTTCTCCAGTATCTCCGCTTCCTCTGTCCGGTAATGCACCTGGTCGAGGCTGCCGAGCATGCCGTTGGCGATCTCCCGCTCGCCCATGATCGTCTTGTCGGCGCCGAGTTTTTCCAGATACTCGATCTCGGCATCGGAATTCGCGCGGCAGAGGATGAGCAGCGCCGGGTTTACCTGCCGCGCCTGCATGACCACGTTACCCGCTTCGAAGGCGTTCGGGATCGCCACGACAAGGCTTTTGGCCGCACCGAGATTGGCAAGCTCCAGCACCTTGGGTGAAGCGGCATTGCCGACGATCACCTCGATGCCCTTTTTCAACAGTTCCTGGACGCGGTTTTCGGAATCCTCGATCACCAGGAACGGAATGCCGGAGGATTTCAGGTTGGCGACGACGATGCTGCCGACCCGTCCGTAGCCGACCACGACGGCATGGCCGCTCAGTCGCGTTGCGGCCACCTCGCCATCCTCGCCGGCCGTCGTCAATACGGGCTCACTCTCCTCCAGCCTGGCGGAAGCCTCCGCCTCGGTCATCGGACCGCTCCCTTCCATAGCTACCTCGGCATCGCTCGGAGCCTCGGCCGGCGCGCGATAGATGCGCGCCTCAAGCCCCGGCCTGATCTTGTCGCAAAGATAGAACATGACCGGGTTCAGGATGATCGAGATGATCGCGCCGGCCAGGATCAGGTCGCGCCCCTCTTCCGGCAGCATGTTCAGGCCGACGCCGAGTTCTGCAAGAATGAAGGAGAATTCGCCGATCTGCGCGAGGCTTGCTGAAATCGTCAGCGCAGTGCCCGCCTTGTGGCCGAATGCCATCACGATCAGGAAAGCGGCGATCGACTTGCCGATAACGATGATGAACACCGTGCCGAGCAGGGTCAGCGGGCTGTTGAGCACGATCGACGGATCGAACAGCATGCCCACCGACACGAAGAAAAGCACCGCGAAGGCATCCCGCAAGGGCAGGCTTTCCTGTGCGGCCCGGTGTGACAGTTCGCTTTCAGACAGGATCATGCCGGCGAAGAAGGCGCCGAGCGCCAGCGACACGCCGAAAAGTTTTGCCGCGCCGAAGGCAACGCCGAGCGCGATCGCCAGCACGCCCAGCCGGAAGAGTTCGCGCGAGCCGCTATGGGCGATGCGATGCAGGATCGCCGGGATGACCCGCCTTCCGACCACCAGCATCAGGCCGAGGAAGGCCGCGACCTTCAATAGCGTCACGCCGATGATGCCCGTGATTCCGAGGTCGATGTTGAGGAGTTGCGCGACGGCGATCGCCACCGGATCGGGATGCGTCGCTTCGCCGCCGATGCTCGCCAGCGCCGGGATCAGCACCAGTGCCAGAACCATGGCGAGATCCTCGACGATCAGCCAGCCGACGGCGATCTTGCCACGATCTGTCTCGACCAGGCGACGCTCCTGGAGAGCCTTCAGAAGCACCACGGTGGAGGCGACGGACAGTGCGAGGCCGAAGACGAGGCTGCCGCCGAGCGGCCATCCCAGCAGCGTTCCCATGCCCCAGCCGAGCAGCGTTGCAAAGCCGATCTGCACGATCGCCCCGGGCACGGCGATACCGCGCACGGACAAGAGATCCTTGAGCGAAAAATGCAGGCCGACGCCGAACATCAGCAGGATGACACCGATTTCAGCCAATTCCGGCGCAAGGCTCTGGTCCGCCACGAAACCGGGTGTATGCGGACCGACAAGGATGCCCGCGAAGAGATAACCGACCAGCGGCGGCAGGCGGAAACGATTGGCGATGGCGCCGAAGATGAACGCAAGCACAAGACCGCCGACGATCGTGGAAATCAATGGCGTCTCATGCGGCATCGACGTCTCCCTCTGGAAATCTCCTGACAAACATGCCATATATGGCTTATGTTGACCAATATGGGCAGCTTCTACAGATGGGTCAAGACGCAAGGCAAATGATTTTGACTCCGGCTTTGTGCCGCGCGGCCAGAGGCCTTCTCGATTGGACACAAATCGATCTCGCGGAGCGTTCGGAAGTCTCCCGCAGCACGATCCGCGACTTCGAAGGCAGCCGCCACGACATTCACCGCGCGACCGCTGCGCAGCTTCGTCGCGCCTTCGAAGAAGGCGGCGTGATCTTCATGGACGTGGATGGCTGCGGCATGGGCGTCTGCCAGAGGAATGGCAGCCTGCCGCAAGCCTGATATCTCCCGGCAGCGGGCAAAAAGACAGGACTGCCGGCAGACTCTGCTTTTCGAGACGGTCGCATTGCTCTAATCCTCCCTACCGCACACAAGGAGATTCAGCATGGCGAAGGTGGCATTCATCGGTCTTGGGGTTATGGGGTTCCCGATGGCGGGGCATCTTAAGGAAAAAGGCGGCCATGACGTCACCGTCTATAACCGCACCGCGTCCAAGGCTGCCGAATGGGTCAAGAGATATGGCGGCAAGGCTGGCGCCACGCCCTCCGAAGCGGCGAAGGATGCCGATTTCGTCTTCACCTGCGTCGGCAATGACGACGATCTTCGCTCGGTGACATTGACCGAAACGGGTGTGCTTGCCGGCATGAAGCCAGGCTCGATCCTGATCGACAATACGACCGCCAGCGCCGAAGTCGCCCGCGAACTGGAAGCCGCCGCCGGGGAAAAAGGCATCGGCTTCATCGACGCCCCCGTCTCCGGCGGCCAGGCGGGCGCAGAGAACGGCGTGCTCACCGTTATGTGCGGCGGCGATCCGGCGACCTTCGACAAGACAAAGCCGGTCATCGACGCCTACGCCCGCATGGTTGGTCTGATGGGGCCGGCAGGCAGCGGCCAGCTCACCAAGATGATGAACCAGATCTGCATTGCGGGCATCGTCCAGGGGCTGGCGGAAGCCGTCCATTTCGGCAAGCAGTCCGGCCTCGATATCGAGAAGGTCATCGAGGTGATTTCCAAGGGAGCCGCCGGCTCTTGGCAGATGGAAAACCGCTACAAGACGATGATCGCCGGCAAATATGATTTCGGCTTTGCCGTCGACTGGATGCGCAAGGATCTCGACATCGTGCTCACCGAGGCCCGCCGCAACGGCGCGAAGCTGCCGCTGACGGCGCTTGTCGACCAGTTCTACGGCGACGTGCAGGCAATGGGCGGCAATCGCTGGGATACGTCCTCGCTGCTGGCACGGCTTGAAAAAAAATGAAGCTGTCGCCGGATTCTCCTGCAGAGGATATCGTTGCGCATCTTCAGACGCTGCGCAACGAGGCCAATATCGCCGGCATGAGCCGCTTCGGCATCGATACCGCCACTGCGCTCGGCATCACCACGCCGCAGATGAAGGCGATCGTTCGCCAGGTCAAGAAAGATCACGCCCGTGCGCTGAAGCTCTGGAATACGGGGCTTCGCGACGCCCGCATGGCCGCCATCCTCACAGCCGATCCGAAAACGCTGACCAGGGCGGAGGCCGATCTCTGGGCGGGCGATTTCAATTCGTGGGAGATAGTCGATACCGCCGCCGACCTCTTCACCAAAACGCCGTTCTGGAAGGAACTCGTCGCTGAATTCGCGGAGGACGAGCGGGAATTCGTGCGCCGCACCGCTTTTGCGATGATCGCCGGCGCGGTCGTGCACAACAAGAATGAGCCGGACAAGACGTTCATCGCCTACCTGCCGCTGATCGAGGCCCATTCCGCCGATCCGCGCAATTTCGTGAAGAAGGCGGTCAACTGGGCGCTGCGCAATATCGGCAAGCGCAACCGGACCTGTCACACCCCTGCGCTTGCCTTGTCACAGAAGCTCGCCGCGGCTGCCGACAAGACTGCCCGCTGGATCGGCAAGGATGCCGTGAGAGAGCTGTCGAACGAAAAGATTCTGGCGCGGCTGAAGTAGCCTTTAATCCTCTCCCGACTTCTGGTTGTCGAGCACCATATAGTCGAGCGGCAGTTCGGTCGTGTATTTGATCTGCTCCATGGCAAACGCCGAGGAAACGTCGCGGATCTCGATCTTGGCGATCAGCCGCTTGTAGAAGGCGTCATAGGAGCCGATATCCGGCACGACGACCCGCAGAAGATAATCGACGTCGCCGCTCATGCGGTAGAATTCAACGACTTCGGGGAAATCCACGACGACTTCGGAAAAGCGCTTCAGCCATTCGATCGAGTGGCTGGCAGTGCGGATCGACACGAAGACGGTGACCTTGGTGTTGACCTTGACCGGATCGAGCAGCGCGACGCGGCGGCGGATGACGCCGTCCTCTTCCATCTTCTGAATGCGCCGCCAGCAGGGCGTGGTCGACAAGCCCACCTTCTTCGCGAGGTCCGCGACGGCGAGAGTGGAATCTTCCTGCAGAATGCGCAGGATCTTGCGGTCCAGGCGGTCCATTGACAGTCCTTTCGAAATGATTTTTCGTTATACACATAAATCATAGCAGTTAACCGAATTTTGTTTCAACGGATCAGGCTATCCACATTCTGTCGCAGAACCGGCAGCACCTCGGCCTCGAACCAGGAATTCTTCTTCAGCCAGCCGGTGTTGCGCCAGCTCGGATGCGGCAGCGGCAGAACGCGCGGCGCCTCGTTCACGAAGAAATGTTCGCGCCAGTTCCGGACCGTTTCCGTCATGCCCTTCTTTGTGCGGCTGCCGAGATGCCAGCCATGCGCATAACCGCCGACGGCGAGCACGAGCTCGATCTGCGGCATGGCGGCGATCACTCTTTGCCTCCACAATGGCGCGCATTCCCGCCTCGGCGGCAGGTCGCTGCCCTTGTCGTCGTAGCCGGGAAAACAGAAACCCATCGGCACGATCGCGAACCGGTCGGGATCGTAGAACTCCTCGCGGCTGACGGCCATCCAGTCGCGCAGCCGATTGCCGGAGGCATCGTTGAAGGGAAGCCCGCTTTCGTGCACGCGCAGGCCCGGCGCCTGCCCGGCGATCAGCACCCGGGCCGTTCGCGAAAGCACGGCCACCGGCCGCGGCTCGTGGGCCAGGCGGTCGCCCTCGCCTTTCGCCGGCGTGTCCCGACAGACGCGGCACGCGGCGATCGCGGCCCGCAGCGTCTCGATCTCCTCATCACGATCGACAATCCGGTCCATGCCTATTCCCAATAGATCACCTGCTTCACCCAGTCCATGAACGTCTCCAAAAGGTTCGGGTCGTCCATCATGCCGCGGGATGTGCGCCAGTCCCGCGGGTCTTCGAATTGTCCGGCCCAGAGCCCCCGCCGTTCCCGCCGGGCGGCCGCCTGTTCCTCGGCATAGCGGCCGGAGGCGATCGCCAGCCCCTGCCGCACCAGCGCGGCGTTGATATTCGACGTGCCCGCATGGCAGCGCACGAGAAGCCGGCGATAACGGTCGCGCTCGCGTCCGAGGCATTCCGTCCCGGGATCGGCCGCGAGCCTCGCCAGAAGCCGCCTCGCCTCGTCTCCGCACGCCCATGTCATGCCGCGGCCGTCCTCGCAGGTCTGACGGAGTTCCGGTGCGTCGATGCCGTTCAGCCGCAGGCGTTCACTACCCGCAGACAGCGTGTCGCCGTCTATGGCGTAGAAAGGTCCGCGGACCACGCTGTCGGCCGCCTCATCCAGCTTCGTAATGATCAGCATTAGAAGGATGAAGAAGCATGCGAGCACCACGCCGTCGCGAAGAAACCTGAATATACGCGCCACAATCCGGCCTTATTGGAAAACGGAAACTTCAGAGAAATGGCAAACAAAACCTTTCCCGGCAGGACTCTCTTAAGGATTTGCCCCTAGTCTCTCAAGCACCCGGGTAAGTAGTTCAGTAGCCATGAGTAACGGCGTCAGCACCTCGACCGACAAGATCATCGTGGATCGATCGCGCAGCCATCGCAACAAGGCTGTGTCGAAAGCCGTACGCGCCACCCGGGAACGCCTGCAGTCCAGCGCCAAGGGCAACCAGATTTTCGACCGCGACATGCTCGCCATGCATGTCAACGCAGTGCTGCAGAGCGCATCCATCATGCCGCTCTTCATCGTTCTGGTGACGGCAATCGGCGTATACCTCAATCCGGATACAGGTCTTTTCGCGTGGGCGCTCCTGATGCTGAGCGTCCACGCCATCAACGTACTTCTGGCGCGGCGCGCGAGCCGCAAGGAAATCACTGCGATCGAGACCAGGAAATGGCGCAACAGGCTGCTTGCCGCGCAGGTGCTGGTCGGTTTCGGCTGGGCGCTTTTTTCGTTTCAGAGCTGCAATACCTGCGCCGGTGACAGCTATTATTTCTACAAGGGGGCTGTTCTTCTCTTCGCGATCTCGATCACGGCGATGAGCGGCTTCATGCTGCGGCTCGGCGTGCTGTTCGGCTTCCTGCCGATGATCGCGGCCCTGCTTGCCACTGCCATTCTCTCGCGACACGTGCTCGATATCGGCCTGACGGCCATATGCGCCGTCGCTGTCGTCTTCTTCCATTACATTGCCGACCGGCTCTATCGCTCCAATCTCACGCTGATGTCCTACCAGTCGGAGAAGGACGACCTGATCGCCGAGCTCGAAGTGGCAAAGTCGATGTCGGACGAGGCGCGCCGACGCGCCGAAGAGGCGAACCTCGCCAAATCCCGCTTCCTCGCCTCCATGTCGCATGAGCTGCGCACGCCGCTCAACGCCATCCTCGGTTTTTCGGAGGTGATGAATTCGGAAGTCCTCGGCCCGCTCGCCAATCCGACCTACAGGGAATATGCGGGCGACATCCACCGCTCCGGCCAGCATCTCCTGAACCTGATCAACGAGATCCTCGATCTTTCGCGCATCGAAGCCGGCCGTTACGAGCTGAGCGAGGAGGCGCTTTCGCTTCTGGAGATTGCCGAGGACTGCATCGGCATGGTGCAGCTTCGCGCCCGCGCCAAGAACATCACAATCCGCGAACAGTTCGAGCAGCAGTTGCCGCAGGTCTGGGCCGACGAGAAAGCCCTGCGCCAGGTGCTCCTGAACCTCCTCTCCAACGCGGTCAAGTTCACGCCGCAGGGGGGCGAGATCACCGTCAAGGTCGGCTGGACAGCCGGCGGTGGCCAGTATATGGCGATCAAGGACAATGGGCCCGGCATTCCGGAAGACGAGATTCCGGTCGTTCTCTCGGCCTTCGGCCAGGGTTCGATTACGATCAAGAGCGCCGAACAGGGCACCGGTCTCGGCCTGCCGATCGTGCAGGCGATCCTCGCCAAGCACGACGGCCAGTTCATCCTGCGCTCGAAACTGCGCGAAGGAACGGAAGCGATCGCCATCCTCCCCGCGACCCGCGTGCTGCAGAGCGTCCCCGCCGTCGCCGATGCGCCCGCCGTCGAACGGCGGCGCCGGAGCTTTGCGTGAGGTTTGAACGCAGCCGGGCCCTTTTGCATGAGCGCTGATTGGTGCCTAGTGCACACATGACAAAACTTCTCGACCGTGCCCTGAAAATCGTTAGCCAGCTTCCTGCTGAGCGGCAGGATGAGATCGCTCGCGTTGTGCTCACCCTAGCAAGCGAGGAGGAGCTGCTTTATCAGCTTACGCCTGAGGAAGAGGCTTCCTTCGCGAAATCGCTTGATCAAGCTGCAAGACGTGAGTTCGCCAGCGAGGAACAGGTCCACGCCGTCTTTTCAAAATACGCGTCGTGAAGATCCGTTTCACGCCTGAAGCGCTCGATGAACTCCAAAAAGTCCTGGACTATATTGGAGATCGATCACCACAAGGCGCTCGGAACGTAAATGCGCGTATTCAAAGAGTCTTGGCCAATCTCTCTAACCAACCCCTCACCGGAGCGCCAACCCAGTCTTGAGGGAATGCGGCGTGTCGCGGTGCCGCCGTATTATCTGTCTCAAGATGAAGAGATTGTCGTCGTCGGCATCCGCCACGCGGTGCGAAATCCGTCGTCCATGCCGGATCAGGAGTGACGGCAAAGTCACCCCCACACGCTGCGTACCACCACATAAAGCGTAAACAGCCCGTTGGCGCAGAGCAGGCAGAAGACGGCAAAGGAGCCGAGATCCTTGGCATGCCGGCCGACGGTGGAGATTTCCGGCGAGATGCGGTCGACCAGTTCCTCGACCGCTGTGTTGAGCGATTCGACGCTGAACAGCACCAGCATCAGGACGAGATAAACGAGATAGTCGGTCAACGTGGCGCCGACGATCGCGAAAAGCACGAGACCGGCGACGAAGGCGATCACCTCATGGCGGAAGGCCTCCTCGCGCCAGAGCCGTCTCAGCCCCTGCATCGAATAGCGCGTCGCCGCGATCAGCCGGCGGATGCCGCTCGCCCTTTCGATATCGCTGTCGAGCGGCGTCTTTTCCATGAGGCTCAGTTGCCCTTGTTGCTGACGCCGGCCTGCTCGAAGGTCGCCATGCCGGAATGGCAGGCTGCTGCGGCCTTGACGATGCTCGCAGCCAGCGCCGCGCCCGTCCCCTCACCGAGCCGCATGCCGAGCGCCAGAAGCGGCGTCTTGCCGAGCCTCTCGATTGCTCTCAGATGCCCCGGTTCGCCGGAGACATGGCCGATCAGGCAATGATCGAGCGCGGAGGGATTGGCGGCCTTGAGGATCGATGCCGCCGCCGTCACCACATAACCGTCGAGCAGCACAGGAATCTTCTCGACACGGGCGGCTAGGATTGCGCCGGCGATCGCCGCGATTTCGCGGCCGCCCAGCCGCCGCAGCACTTCCAGGGGATCGGAGAGATGATCCTTGTGAAGCTCGACGGCCTGTTTCACTACGGCGATCTTGCGTTCCAGAAGCTCCCCATGCGAACCGGTGCCGGGGCCGACCCAGTCTTCCGCCTCGCCGCCATAGAGCGCAAGGTTGATCGCGGCGGCGATCGTCGTGTTGCCGATGCCCATCTCGCCGATGCAGAGAAGATCGGTGCCGCCGGCGATCGCCTCCATGCCGAAAGCCATGGTCGCCGCGCAATCGCGCTCGGAAAGTGCGGCTTCGGTGGCGATGTCACCGGTCGGGTAGTCGAGCGCCAGGTCGAAGATCTTCAGGCCGAGATCGTAGGTCACGCAGATCTGGTTGATCGCCGCGCCACCGGCCGCGAAATTCTCGACCATCTGCTGTGTCACCGACGAGGGATAGGGCGTAATTCCGTGTTTCGTCACGCCATGATTGCCCGCGAAGATCGCCACCAGCGGCCGGTTGACTGCCGGTGCTCTTCCCGTCCAGGCTGCGAGCCAGAAGGCAATCTCTTCAAGCCGTCCGAGCGAACCCGGCGGCTTCGTGAGTTGGGCGTCGCGCTCGCGGGCGGCCGCAAGCACCCGCGCATCCGGTCCCGGAAGGTTGGCCAGCAGGGTACGGAAGTCGTCGAAGGGAAGGCCGGTCACGCTCATCTGCAGTCTCTCTCGTCTTTACGCCGGTCTGCTTGTCTTTCCCGGCAAATCGCGCTTCTGTGCGCTTCTCATAGTCGGGGACTCATGGAGGGACAACTGCCAAACGCAAGCGAATTCGTCGCAGACCTCGCCCGGTCCGTGGGTTTTTTAAGCCGCCTGCCGGTGCCGGACCGTTTTTTCCGCGGCCACGACGGCTCGATTTCTCGCGCCGTGCGTGCCTTTCCGGTCGCCGGCCTCGTCATCGCGGCACTCCCCGCATTCATCCTTTTGTTCCTGGCGTCCGGTGATGCTCTGCTCGCTGCGCTGATCGCGCTTGCCCTCATGAGCTTGATGACCGGCGCTCTGCACGAGGATGGATTGGCAGATACTGCCGATGGGCTCGGCGGCGGGCGCGACAGGGACCAAGCGCTTGCGATCATGAAGGACAGCCGCACCGGCGCCTATGGTGTCGTAGCGCTGATCCTTTCCTTCGGGCTCAGGGCCGCCGCGCTTGCCGCCCTCGCCCGCCATGCCCCCCCAGCCGCCGCCCTGGCCTTGCTTGCCGCAGCCGCCGTCAGCCGCGCGGTTATGGTCGCCCATTGGCAGGCGCTTCCGCCCGCCCGCGAGAATGGCGTCGCAGCCGGCGCCGGCCTGCCGGAGGAGAGCGCCCGCAACCTCGCGCTCCTTATCGGCGGTGTCGTGGCGCTTCTCCTGCTGGTGCCGACGCTAGGCCTGCCCAAAACGCTCCTGGCGCTGATCGTGGCGGCGCTTGCAGCATTCGGGTTCACCCGTCTTGTCCGCAGGAAGCTTGGCGGCCACACGGGTGACACGATCGGCGCCACGCAACAGTTCTCCGAAATCGCCATGCTGGCCACCCTTGCTCTCGTCATCTGAACCCACGATATAGAACGTCATGATATCGCCCTGCATCCTCGTCTGCTCCATCGACATGAAGACCGGCTATTGTTTCGGATGCGGACGTACGCGCGACGAGATCGCCGCCTGGATGGACTATACCGACATGGAGCGCCGTATGCTGATGGAGATCCTGCCCGCCCGCCTCGATACCGTCGAACGCAGGCCGCGGCGGGAAACACGGCGCCGGCGTCTCGCCCAGGAGCGGGACAACGCATGAATCCGCTGACGATCATCCTCCTCATCCTCGGCATCGGCCTGGCGCTCCTCATCTTCAATCACGATAACGGCCAGACGTTCGGCATTGCCAACGAAGACTTCGGCCAGATCATCTATCTCCTGCCGATCGCCGGCCTGCTCTCGGTCGGCATCCTCGCCGGCCGGCGCGGCAATTCCGGCCAGGTGCTGCGCAACCTTGCCATCTGGCTGCTGATCGTGCTCGGCCTCGTTGCCGTCTATCTCTATCGCGACGACGCCCGCGGCGTCGGCGCACGCATGGTCGCAGGCCTGCTGCCCGGCACCGCCGTCGTCGTGACGACGAGCGAGGGCCGTAACGAGGTCATCATCCACAAGACGAACGGCGGCCATTTCCAGACCAATGTCCGCGTCGAGGGCCAGGTCCTGCCGATGCTGGTCGATACCGGCGCGAGCACGGTCGTGCTCTCCTATGACGACGCCCGTGCCATTGGTCTCGATCCGGAGAATCTCGCCTACACGGTCAGCGTGATGACGGCCAACGGCCGGGCCCTGGCCGCGCCTGTGCGGCTCGACGAGATTGCCATCGGTCCGATCGTGCGAAACAATATCCGGGCGATGGTGGCCGAAGACGGGCGCCTCCATGAAAGCCTGCTCGGCATGAGCTTCCTCTCCACGCTCGGTTCGCTGCAGATGCAGACGGACGAGCTCAGGCTGAGGGACTGAGATCAGCCGAAATCCTGCGCCGCCTCGCCGTCGCCCTTCTTGCGGAACTGACTGGGCGGTGCGCCGATGATGCGTTTGAAGGCGCGGCTGAAGGAGGCCTCCGCATCATAGCCCAGCCGGTCGGCGACGACGGATACCCGCATCCCGTCCTTCAGCCATTGCCGCGCCTGGTGCATGCGCACCCGCGCCACGTAGCGTGCCGGCGTCTCGCCCACCACCTTCAGGAAGCGCTCGGCAAAGCCGGACCGTGAAACCCCCATGATCCGGGCGAGCGCGGCGACGCTCCAGTCCCTGTCCGGCTGCAAGTGAATGGCGGCAAGCACCCGGCCCACCTCGGGATTGCGCACCGCGGCGATCCAGCCGGTCGTGTCGCCGCAGCCGTGCTCCACCCAGGTGCGGATCAGCGTGGCGGTCAGCACGTCGGCGAGCCGGGCCAGAATGCCGCCGGCGCCGACCCGGTCCATCTCCACCTCGCGCGCCATGGCGTCGAGAAGATGCGGAATGGCCGGCTCGTTCTTCGCGAGCGCGCTGGTCAGCATCGCCTCCGGCATCATCTGCAAAAGCGGATGCAGCCTGTCGAGGTTGAAGCGCATGGATGCGGTAAACGCCAACGTGCTGCCGGGAGCATCGGCACATTGCACGTCGAAAACCCCCTGGCAAACCTCCTTGCGGCCGAACCGGTCGAAGGGCTTCGGCGTCACACCTTGTGCGCTTGCCAGCACATGCGCGTTGCCGCGCGGCAGAAGCACCGCGTCGCCCGCCTGCAGTGGCAGCCATTCGCCGCACGGCGTCTGGAGCCAGCAGCTGCCGCAGCCGATGAAGTGGAACCGCGCCGCCTCCTGCGCCGGAAAGGATGTCGCCCACGGCTCGGCGAGCCGGCAGCGTCCGTATTCGACGCCGTCTAGCCTAAGCCCGCGCAGCATCTCGCTCAGCGGGTCGGTGAAAACTTCCGATTCGTTTCTGGACGATCTGTCAAGCATATCGGATTTTCTAGCATAGAAACGACAGACTGTCACGCCTAACTCTATGGCGGTCTCCCAAGATTCCTCCCAACATAGGAAACGACCATGACAGATTACACCTTGGAACGGGAAAATCCGTCGTCAGACGCCCGCCGAAAGGCCGCGTGGGACGCGGTGTTTTCGCTGTCGCTCGGCGTCTTCGGTCTCGTGACTGCGGAATTTCTGCCGGCGAGCCTGCTTACTCCCATTTCCGCCGACCTCGGCATCAGCTCGGGCACGGCGGGGCAAACCGTCACCGTGACCGCCGTGGTCGGCGCCATTGCCGGTCCTGCCGTCGTCATCGGCACGCGAAGCTTCAACCGGCGCTGGACGCTCTTCGCGCTGACGGCATTGCTCATCATTTCCAGTGCTCTTGCGGCGCTCGCGAACGGCCTCCCCCTCCTTCTCCTGTCGCGCGTCCTGCTCGGTATCGGGCTTGGCGGCTTCTGGGCCATGTCGGCAGCCCTTGCCATGCGCCTCGTGCCGATGGATCTCCTGCCGCGGGCGATGGCGGTCATCTTCACCGGCGTTTCGGTGGCGACCGTCTGTGCCGCGCCGCTCGGCGCCTATATCGGCGCGACGCTCGGCTGGCGGGCGGCCTTTGTGCTGACCGCCGCGGTCGGCCTGCTGGCGCTCCTCGTCCAGGTCGTCACCATGCCCTCGCTGCCGCCCACGGGAAGCGCCGGATTGGGCACGATGGTCGCCGTGCTCAGGAGACCGAAGGTCCGCATCGGCCTTTTCACCACGCTTCTCATCGTCGCGGGACATTTTGCGGGCTTCACCTATATCCGCCCCTATCTGGAGGAAATCCCGCGTCTCGATGTGGAGATGATCTCGCTTGTCCTCCTCGCCTACGGCATCAGCGGCTTTTTCGGAAACATCGTCGGCGGCATGATCGCCGAGCGCAGTTCGAAGCTCGGCGTGGCCTTCGCATCCAGCCTGGTCGCGGTCGCCGCCGTGATCCTCGTCTCCACCGGCCAATCGGTCGCGGCCTCGTCCGTCGCCGTCGCCATATGGGGCTTCGCCTTCGGCGCGCTCCCTGTCAGCATCCAGAGCTATGTGACACGCGCGGCATCGGACGAGGCGGAAAGCGTCGGCGCCCTTTTGCTGACAACCTTCCAGATCGCGATTTCCAGCGGTGCGGTGCTCGGCGGCCTTCTGGTCGACATGCAGGGACCGCTCGGCGTCATGTCCTTCCTCGGCGTGGCCGCGCTGCTTGGCGGCTCGGTCATACTCGCCCGCGGCGGCAGGCAGATGCAGTTGAGCGAAGGCTGACCGCCTCCCTGCCCCGACAATCGTACCGGCTGCGGTCAGCTCCGCAGCCGGTATCCCGTCTTGAAGATCCAGCCGAGGGCGGATAGGCAGATCGCCAGGAACAGCCCGATCATGCCGAGGCTGATCAGCGGGTTGACGTCGGCGATCTCGTAGAAACTCCAGCGGAAGCCCGAGACGAGGTAGAGGACAGGATTGAAATGGCTGACCGCCTGCCAGAATGGCGGCAACATGTCGATCGAATAGAAGCTTCCACCCAAAAAGGTCAGCGGCGGGACGACCAGCATCGGCACGATGTTGAGCTGTTCGAAATTCTTCGCCCAGATGCCGATGATGAAACCGAACAGACTGAAGGTCACCGCCGTCAGCACCAGGAAGACGATCATCATGAACGGATGGGCGATCGAAATGTCGACGAAGAACGAGGCGGTCGCCAATATGATCAGGCCGATGATCAATCCCTTGGTCGCCGCCGCCCCCACATAGCCGATCAGTATTTCCGTCATCGCCACCGGCGCCGACAGGATCTCGTAGATCGTGCCGGTGAATTTCGGGAAATAGATGCCGATCGAACCGTTGCCGATGCATTGCGTCAGAAGCGTCAGCATGATCAGCCCCGGCGTGATGAAGGAGCCGTAGGAAACGCCTTCTATCGTCTGGATGCGCGAGCCGATAGCGGTGCCGAAGACGATGAAATAGAGCGAGGTGGTGATGACCGGCGAGATGACGCTTTGCAAGAGCGTGCGCTGCATGCGGGCCATCTCGAACGTGTAGATCGACTTGATCGCCTCGAAATTCATGCCTTCTCTCCCACCAATGCGACGAAAATGTCCTCAAGCGAGCTCTGCCGTGTGGAAAGATCGCGGAAATGGATGTCCTCGGCGGCGAGCGTCGCCAGAAGCGAGGCGATACTACCCTGCCCTTCCTCGCCCTGGTATTCGTGAACAAGCGCGGTGCCGTCATCCGCAAGCGTCAGGTTGTAGAGCGCCAGGCTGTCCGGCAGCGCCGTCAGCGGCTCGGAGAGCTCGAGCCTGAGCTGCTTGCGGCCGAGCTTCTGCATCAGTGCCCTCTTCTCCTCGACCAGCAACAACCTGCCGCCGTTTATGACGCCCACCCGGTCAGCAATCTCCTCCGCTTCCTCGATATAGTGGGTCGTGAGGATGATGGTGACGCCGTTTTCGCGCAGCCTCTCCACCACCTGCCACATCTCGCGGCGCAGATTGACGTCGACGCCGGCCGTCGGCTCGTCGAGAAAGAGGATTTTCGGCTCATGCGCCAGTGCCTTGGCGATCAGCACGCGACGCTTCATGCCGCCCGAAAGCTCGCGCAGAGTGTTGTCCTTCTTTTCCCAGAGCGACAGGTCCTTCAAAATGCTCTCGATCAGGGCCGGATCCGGCTTCTTGCCGTGCACGCCGCGGGAAAAGCTCACGGTGTTCCAGACCGTCTCGAACATGTCGGTCGTCAGTTCCTGCGGCACGAGCCCGATCAGCGCCCGGGTCGCGCGGAAATCCTTCACCACGTCATGACCGGCCACCATCACCTTGCCGGAACCGGGATTGACCAGGCCGCAGATAATCGAGATCAGGGTCGTCTTGCCGGCGCCGTTCGGCCCGAGCAGAGCCAGGATCTCGCCCTCCTCGATGTCGAGGTCGATGCCTTTCAGGGCCTCGAACCCGTTGCCGTAGGTCTTGGTGAGTCTGTCTATGGAAACGATAGGTGCCATGTGGAAACGGGTCTTTGCGGAATCGATTTTCGGAATTTGCCGCGAATATAGGTATCGAGGCCTGCGAAACTATCCCCGCTGGAAGAATATTGCGTTCGCTTTTTGCGACCAATGGAGCTGTCCTGGGCGGCCCCGGGAGATTCTCACGGGGCCTCATGCCTTCAGCAATCCCCCATGATAGTCGAGCGCATAGGCTTCCCGGCTTTCCACCCATATGGCCTCGTGACCCCGGAAATGGGCGGCGTCACCGACGTTTTCGTCGGTATTTTTCCCATGCTCTCCTGACCACTCGAAACCGCCGAGAAAGCGGCCCTGCCGATACATCGACGAAAGTGCCGCCTTGATCGTCGCACCAGCGCGATGTCCGTCGATCAATTGCGGATGGCGGATATATCCATGGTAGTTCATGGCCCATACCGGCTGCTGCCGGAACCAGATGACTTCCTGGCCGATGAAATCTGTGCCTCCGAAATAGCTGTCGAGATATCGCCAATCCCCATCCGCCCAAGTCAGATCATGAGAGCCCATCCGGCTTGATCTCGCCTTATCGCCACCACCGACATATGTCGCGGCTTTTGCCTTTACGATCACCCCGGTCAGAAGCTGAATATCCATATCTTGCCCCCTCGCCACAAGAACATAAAGAGAACAAATTATATCGTCATCGTCAAGGGCGTTTGTGAAACAAAATGCGGGTCATCCTGGGAGACTTTGGAGAGACATCCGGGTTGGCCGGGCAATCGGCGGCGTCTGCCTTACAGGATAACCGTCAGGAAGAACTGCAGCGAGATGACGATGAGAAAGATGCCGAAACCGGCTTCGAGCTGGCGCTTCGACATGGCATGCGCGAGCCGGGCGCCGATCGGTGCCATGTAGAGCGTGATCGGGATCAGCAGCAGAACCGCCAGCCAGTTGATGTAACCGGTGGAAAACGGCGGCAGGCCGGGAACGCCCCAGCCGCCCCAGACATAGCCCGCAAGACCCGGCAGCGAGATCAGCACGCCGACGCCGGAGGATGTCGCGACCGCCTGGTGGATCGAACGGCCATAGAGCGTCATGAAGGTATTGTTCAGCACACCGCCGCCGATACCCATCAGGCCCGAGAGCACGCCGATGCCCGTTCCCACCATGAATTTCAGCGGATTGCCGGGCAGGTCGTCGCCGAGTTTCCAGCTCGCGCGGTTGAAGATCATCCGGAAGGCGAGCGCCAGCGCGATTACCGCGAAGATCAGACGCAGCTCGACGCTGGAGGCCTTGGCGGCGATCACGGTGGCGATCAGCGTGCCGAGCGGCACGGCGACGATCCAGCCCCTGAGCAGCGCGGTATCGACCGATCCCCTCTGCCTGTGCGCCATGAAGGAACGGATCGACGTCGGCACGATGATCGCCAGCGACGTGCCGAGCGCGAGCTGCATGCGCACGTCCTCGGCAATGCCGAGCAGCCCGAAGACATGGAAGAAGATCGGCACCAGGATGGCGCCGCCGCCGATGCCGAACATGCCGGCCAGCAATCCGGCAACCATGCCGCCGGCGACAAGCGCCAGGATGAAGGGAAGAATCTCAGCGGCGAAATGCAATCTGCTCTCCACTCCGACACCGGGTCTGAAGAAGGAGAATTCATCCACTACCGCTGTCATTTTTCCGTGACGTTCTTACAGCATTGTTCCCGCCAGGCAAGCAACGGTCCCGCCTCTACGCCGCACGTAACCTTCGCGCGACCGTCATCACCAAAGCGTTTCAGCTTCTCTTATTTCCGCTTGCCTCGCATGGACTGCTTTTGAGTATGAGTTTCTCGTTTCGGAGGCCCTGGCTTCTCCCCGCGAGCCCCGCCCCCGCCCTCGCCGGCCACAGCGCCGGCTTTCTTTTTTCAAATCGGGCATCATATGCATGAAAACGGCCAACCCGTTCCGTCGCTCGGATGATGAACCTTCGTCAAAGCCTACCTGTAGCGGAGAGCCATGCTCTTTGGAGTAAAGGTATGCGCCTTTTTTGCCATTGCCGCATGACGCGCTTTTTGTTTTCCTTTCTGGTGAGGCGTGTGTCGTCCCTCGCCCCGCCTATCCCAACGACGATGCAGCTTCAGCGGCCGGGTCCCCTGCCCGGCCGCCTCGCGTTGATGCCGGGAGCGGCGGGCATTCGGCGACCAGCCGCTATTACCGTCGCGTTCCAGGCCGCGCATGTTTCCAGGCCATTTCCAGCGCGTCACGAAGATCGGCCCGGTCGAGCTTCGACAGGATGCCCGTCGTCCAACCCTGCCGGCCCCAGGCGTTCTGGACAGGCGAGAAGGCTTCCGGAAGCATCATGCACTTGAACTGCTGCTCGTCGGGCGTGAACTTGAAGTTCGCCGTCAGACCGTCGGCGGCAAGTGTCACGTAGGTGCGCCTGACCTTGAAGGCCGCACGGTCGAAATGCGGCGCTTCAACTGTTCCCTCGAGGGAAAGGGCCAGGCTGCGCAGCATCTCACCTGTCGCCATCGTCAGACCTCAATCGCAGTAACGCCTGCCGCTCTTGCGCGAGCGAAGGTCGAAGTGGAAATGGTTCCAGTGTTCCGCATTGCTGCCGGGGCCGAGAACCGTGCTGAAATACTTGCAGCTATCGTTGCGCACCGATTTCAGCAGCCCGCCCTCGCGGAAGGAGAAAAGCCCCTTCTTGCGCACATCGATTTCGTGGCCGTTCTTCAGCACGATCCGGCCGATATCGATCGCATTGCCGCGCGCGTGTTCCGACATCGGATTGTAGCGCTGGCGGCTGTTGTTCATGCGGCGGCAGGAATAGCCGCCCATCGGCACGATCCTGCGGACCCCGGTGAGATAGCGGGTGCGCGCCGAAACGGCGAGCTCGTTCTTGACCCATTTGGCGAAGGCGAGCGTCGTCTGGCAGTTGAGCGTAACGGCCGGCTTGACGTCGATATTGCCCGACAGGCCGGAAAGCTTGACCGGATAATCGATGCCGCAGCTCCGACCTTGGGAAATGCGCGGCCGGTCCTCGAACTCGACGCCGAGGCGGCGCAGTTCGGCGCGGCAGCTTGCTTCCGACCGGGGCATGGCGCCCCTGAGCGAGGGCTGTTCACGCTCGCTCATCGGGCCGTCGTCGCTCATCGGACCCCTGTTGTTCGCCGGATTGTCCGGACGGATCATCGCCACCTGCTGTGCGCCGGCAGCGGGCGCGCGGCCTGGCGGGATGACGCGCGATCCGTCACTCCAGGTCACGCCCTGGCCGGCCATGCTTCCGTTCGTCAGGTCCCCCTGCAGGCCGGCGCCCTGGCGCTTCGGCGGAACGATCACACGATCGTCGGAGATCGGCTGGGAAATCGGCTGACGGCGGGGCTGCAACGCGACGGGATTGTCGGTGCCGATGCCGTCGACCACCGGCTGGTCGCCGACACCTTCGGCGATATCGCTGTCCTCTTCCTCGGCAAGCCCCGTGACGTCGCTCTCGTCAGGGCCGAAGCCGAATTCGGCATCCATGTTGACACCCTCTTCGGGGATGACCGTCGGCCCGGCGCCTGCTGCAGGCTGCCCCGACGACATCTGCTGCATCGCCTCGTCGCTGTCGATCATCGGCAGGCGGCCCTGGCGCGCGGCGGCAGGGGCAGTCCCGCCGAGCGGCGCGGACTGTACCGATCCCGGCGCCCTCAGATACTGCCCGGCATGACCTGCTGTGTCGGTCCCTGCAGGATTCGCGGTATTCCTGTAATCGACGGCGCTCGCCTGCGAAACGGGCGCGGGGCCGACCGGATAGGCCTGTTGGGATACCGGCTCGCGCGGCAGGGAGCGCATCGGTTCGATCGCGCCGACGCGCGTGCCGCTGTCGATCGGCGCAGGCGGAACGAGGTCCACCGCGGAACAGGCAACCAGCATTGTCGAAATCATCAGCGAGGTTACCGCCCGCCGAGAAAGGGAAGCATACGCCATACCAGTTGCCACTCTTCCGGTGCCGAAATGGCACACACGGAAAGTTTAGGCAAAGCCGGTAAACGAAAGCTTGAAGAAACAAGGCCATTTCGGGGCGTTATGGGCCTCTGATCCCGGGTTTTGCGGCTTGGGAGCCGTTGACACCGCCGATACGACAATGCCGATCAATGGAGCACGCCCGGCAAACCGGCGAGAATGACTGATCCGTGCGAATGAGGACGGGAGCGTCCGATAGAAAAGCCGCCGGGCTTGTGAAATCCGGCGGCTTTTTCCTGATGGGCGTCGATCGTTACGCGGCGCGGGAACGCGACGGAGCGCCGTACCCCGCCTGCCTGCCGCTGCCGGCGAGCTGGAACGCCGAAAGCAGGGCCTGCAGGTGCACGCTCTGTTCGGCGAGCGTCTGGCTTGCCGCCGTGGTTTCCTCCACCATCGCCGCATTCTGCTGGGTCATCTGGTCCATCTGGTTGACGGACTGGTTGATTTCCTGAAGGCCCGTCGCCTGCTCGCGGGCGGCGGTGGCAATCGTTTCCACATGCGCGTTGACCCGCTCGACCAGCGTGGCGATCTCCACCAGCGCGTCGCCGGTGGAACGCACCAGCGTGACGCCGCCTTCGACCTCACGGGCGGAATTGCCGATCAGCGTCTTGATCTCCTTTGCCGCATTGGCGGAGCGTTGCGCCAGCTCGCGCACCTCCTGCGCCACAACCGCAAAGCCGCGGCCCGCCTCTCCGGCCCGTGCCGCCTCGACGCCGGCATTCAGCGCCAGCAGGTTGGTCTGGAAGGCGATCTCGTCGATCACCGAGATGATCTGACCGATACGGTTGGACGATTCCTCAATGCGGCCCATGGCGTCGATCGCATTGCGGACGATCTCGCCCGAGCGGCTGGCGCTGTCCTTGGTTTCGTTCACCATGGCGCGCGCCTCGTGCGCCCGCTCCGATGCGGTGCGGACCGTGGCGGTGATCTCGTCGAGCGCGGCAGCCGTCTCTTCGAGGGAGGCCGCCTGCTGTTCGGTGCGCTTGGAAAGGTTGTTCGTCGCGCCGGAGATGTCGGCAGCGCTGTCGCGGACCACGAGGCCCGTTTCGGCGATCGCCTCGACCGCCCGATGCAGCGAGCCGACGGCCGCGTTGAAATCGTCGCGCAGCTTGGCGTAGTCCTCGCCGATATCGCCGAGCGAGACGGAAAGGTCGCCGCCCGCCAGCGCCTCCAGCGCCAGCCCGAGCTCGCCCATCGCCCGGGTCTGGCGTTCGGCAGCGGCGGCCATCGTCCGTTCGTTGCCGGAGCGCTCGTCGGCAAGCGCACGCGCCTGATCGGCCTCGCGGGCCTGCAAGGCGGCGCGTTCCTCGACCGAATCCCTCAGCACGGCCACCGCGCGGGCGATATCGCCGATCTCGTTCTTCTCGTCGGTGCAGGGGACGGCGCCGCCCGTCTCGCCGGCGGCGATCGACTGCAGCACCTGATTGACCTTGCCGATCGGCCCCGTGACGGTTCTCACCACGAAGGCCGCCCCGCCGACCAGCACCAGCGCGCCGATGCCGAAGATCGAGGCGAAGTTGATCAGGTTACGCCGGAACATGGCATGCAGGTCGTCCACATAGACGCCGGTGCCGATGATCCAGCCCCAGGGTGCAAAGCCGGCCACATGCGAATATTTCTCGACCGGCTCCTCGAAACCCGGCTTCGGCCAGTAGTAGTCGACGAAACCCTTGCCTTTGGCCTTCACGACATCGGCGAATTCCACGAACAGGAACTTGCCGTTGGGATCCTTGTCATTGGAAAGATCCTTGCCGTTCATCTCCGGCTTGATCGGGTGCATGACCATCCGCGGGGTCATGTCGTTGATCCAGAAATAGCCGGTCCCGTCGCCGTAGCGCATGACGGAAATGGTCGCCTTTGCCTCGGTCTGCGCCTCATCGCGGGTCATGGCGCCCGAGGCTTCGAGCGCCTGGTATTTCTTCAGCACCGTCAGTGCGGCGTCATTCATCTGCGCGAGGCCCGCCTTGCGCTCCACCTCGGACGACCGGTAGCTCTGGAACAGGCTGAAGGTCATTGCGCCGCCGAGAATGATGAGCGACAAAAGCACAAGACAATAAAGCCGCCAGGAAATGGTAAGACGTTTCATGACCCCCTCCGTTTGAAATTCGTCAAACTCTAACCGTGGATAGTTACCAGGTAGTGAAACGGTCGCCCATCGCGCACAGCGCGAATTAGAACCGTCTAATTCCTTGATCGAACGACTGTTTCGGCAGCCGAGGCATGAAATTCCGACATGAAGGCATGACGAGAACGGCATGGGCTTTTTCGGTCTTTGGCTCTAATTTCCCGTTGGGAGGAGAATCGATCCCCGGATACAAAGGAACCCATGCGATGACCGACGAGACCAGGCCGACCGGTGAACTGACGCTGCGCACACTCGCCATGCCTGCGGATGCCAATGCCGCCGGCGACATCTTTGGCGGCTGGGTCATGGCGCAGATGGACCTTGCGAGCGGTATCCGCGCTGCCGAGCGCGCCCGCGGCCGGGTGGTCACCGCAGCGGTCAAGGAAATGGCCTTCCAACTGCCGGTAAAGATCGGCGATACGCTCAACGTCTATACGGAGATCACCCGCGTCGGGCGCACGTCGATCACGCTCTCGGTCGAAGCCTGGGCGCACCGAGCCCGCCACCGGATGCTGGAAAAGGTCACGGCCGCGACCTTCATCATGGTGGCGCTGGACGAGGACGGCAAGCCGACGCCGGTTCCAGCAGAGGAGTAAGACCTTTGGAAGCCGTGACCAGTGCCGAAGCTTTTACCCATATCCGCATCGTGATGGGCATGGTGGTCAGCCTCGGCCTTGCGCGGCTGCTCAATGGCCTTGCCGGCATCGTCCAGCATCCGCAGTCGGTCCGCATTTACGCCGTCCATCTCGGCTGGGTGGCGTTCATGTTCCTCTTCCTCGTGCATTTCTGGTGGTGGGAACACCGGCTGCACGCCGTGCCGGTCATCAGTTTTGTCGCCTTCCTGTTCCTGATCGTCTTTTGTGCGCAGTTCTTCTTCCTCTGCGCCCTGCTCTTCCCGACCTCGATGCAGGATTACGATGGCTACGAGCACTATTTCCTGTCGCGGAAGACGTGGTTCTTCGGCTTTCTCGCCGGACTGCTGGTCACCGATATCGTCGATACGGCGCTGAAGGGCCGGGACTATTTCCTGTCGCTCGGCATCGAATATCCGGTGCGCACCGTGCTTTATATCGTGCTCAGTCTCATCGCCGCGGTGACCACGAACCGGCGCTACCATGTGGCGCTGGTGATCTTCGCGCTCGCCTATCAGTTCTACTGGATCTTCCGCATCTACGACTTCATGACCTAGACGCTTCAGTCCCGATCATCCTTTGAGATAAACCGACGATTCGTCGAAGGTAAGCCCCGGAAAGACCTTGGCGCTCAGGTTGCCTGGCTTGATGCCGAACTGCCTGTAGAGCATGGCGGCGGCGACCTCGCGCACATCGCCGGTCGGCATCAGGTCGCGCTGCTCGAGCAGTTTGTCGTCGGCCAGCCCCGGCCATTGCCCCAGCACCTTGCCGCCGGAGATGGCGCCGCCGGCGACAATCGCAAGTCCGCCGGTTCCGTGGTCGGTGCCGTTGGTGCCGTTCTCACGCGCCGTGCGGCCGAATTCCGTCATTGCCAGCACGACGGTCTTCTTCCAGGCCTCGTCGCCCAGCGCCTCCTTCAGCGTGGTGAACGCGGTCGAAAGATCACCGACGGCCTTCCTGAACTGCGTCCGCTGGCCTACATGCGTATCCCAGCCGTTGATCGAGAAGCTGGCGATCCGGTATTCCTCGCGCAGCATGCCGCCGGCAAGCCGCGCCATGTCGGCGATGCCTGCGCCGCGCCTGGCGTCGCCATAGAGGGAATCGGCCGCCATGTCCGTCATCTTCGCCTCCTGCATCGCCTTCGCGAAGGTTTCGTCGCCGGCATAGAGCCGGTCCAGAAAGGCGATCTCGTCTTCGGCGAGCGCGAAATTGCTCTGGCTCGACCAGGAATCCGCCTCGTTCGGGCCAGTCAGGATCAGTTCCATCGATGTGTTGATATCGATCGCCTTGCGGGAGGCCGAACGCGGAATGACCGCCAGCGCCCGGTTCAGCCAGCCGGTACGCTCGCTCTTGTCGTTGCCGCCGGTCTCCAGCATGTCCTGCCCGTCGAAATGGCTGCGCTGGTTGCGATAGGGAGTCGAGACGGCATGCACGAAGGACAGTTCCCCCGCCTGCCAGAGCGGCATCAGCGCGGAGGCGGCGGGATTGAGGCCGAAGAAGCCGTCGAGATCGAGAAGACCGGTATCTGGCGTCAACGCCAGCTTGGGCCGGAGTGCCTGATAAGCCGGGTCGGCGTAAGGCTGCACGAGATCGAGCCCGTCCATGGCGCCGCGCAGGATGATCGTCACGAATCGATTGTCCCCCGGCATGGCGGCAAAAGTTACGGGGGTCAAAACCGGTGCGGCGGCTGCGCAGCAGGCCCCGGCCAGAAAACCGCGGCGCGATAACAGGATGCTTTCCGGAAAGGTCATCGTTATCTCCTGTTGAATTCGGGGGATGCGAGCACCATGGTGATGCCGTGCACCTTGTTGGGCGCCTGCGAAATGATCTGCCGTGTCTCCGGGCGGGCGGCATCGCCGAGCGCCGCCTCCAGAAACTCCGAGGGTCCCATCTTCTGCCCGAAGATCCGGGCGATCAGGCGCGACCAGGCAATCCGTTCGCTGAGCTGGCCCGGAGCCAGCCAGACCCGCGCCTCGTCGGCGAAACCGGCCGGGCTCGGCGGCTGCCAGATCGGCTCTCCCATGCGCTGCAGAGCGCCGAGCGGGATAGCATTGGCCCGCCCTGCCCTGCGTCTTGCATTCTCCCGGGCCGCCGCGCCGCCGGCCATTTCCATGGCCTTGCCGATGGGGCTATCGTCCTCATTATCCATGTCGCTGGCGAGGGTTGCGAAGCTTTTCTCCGGCAGGTCGAGCGCGCGAAAACCGGAGACCACGAATTCGAAGGGCTTCTTGATCTTCTGCCCGGGATCCGACCAGGCGCGCGGATGTTGCAGCATGGCGCGATAGACGTCCGAAAGATTGCCCTGGCTCTTCGTCCAGGCGTCCACCATCGTCTGGACGACCTCGTCCGGTGGATCGTCCGCGATGAAATGGCGGACGAGCTTGCGCGAGACATGCTGGGCGGTCTTGGGATTGGCTGCGAGATCCTCCAGCATCAGGATGTGATCCTGACCGTCGCCTTCGTCATCCTGATATGTTCGGCCTAGAAGGCTGATCGGCCCGGCCTCCGCCAGACGCGGCCGATAGACCACCTCGAGGGCCCGGTTATCGACCGCAAGACCGGTCAGGACGAGGGCTGCGGCGCGCACGTCGTCCTGCGTATAGCCACTGCCGGCACCGAGTGTATGGAGTTCCAGCAGTTCGCGGCCGAGATTCTCGTTCAGTCCGCGACCGCTTCTGCGCGCAGCAATCGAATCCGGCCCGACACTCTGGTTCTGGTCGAGATAGATCAGCATGGCCGGATGCAGGATTGCAGCCTGAAGCAGCTTCGAAAAAGACCCACCGAGATTCGGCCGTATCGCCTGCGCTTCGTAAAGCGGAACGATCGCCCGCATGGGCAACGTTTTCAGCACGCTGGTCGAAAAATGATCGACCCAGAAGCTCGCCAGCCTTTCATAGAAACCCGCCGGAGAATGCAATGCCTGCGCGATGCGCGCCATGGCATCCTGACGATAGATGCGCTGCGCCTCGCGCTGCACTTCCTTGCGGATGTCCTCGTTCGGCTTGCCGGCCTGCCGCGCCTTCGCTTCGGCAGCGAGCACGGCCTGGATGCGGGTGGCGGTTTCGACCCGTCCGGTCAGCCCTTCGCGCGGAAAGCGAGGCTTTTCCGACACCCCTTTGTCGATTTGCGCGAGCAACGCATCGGCGTCACCCGACACGTCTTCGCCCGGGCGAAGGCCGTAGCCAAAGCGGATTGCGGCCAAAGTCGGGGGTGAAAGAACCATTCGATCATTCCTCGTTGGACCGTCGCTAGCGTCTGCGACAATTGTGGTGGAAACGGTCGAGAAATGCGGCCATTTTGCGACATGGACAATTTGTAATAACCGGCAACGGACGGCTCTCCCCTCTCGGAATCTGGGGGGCGGGCCCCGTAAATTGAGCCGACGCTAGATAACGGCTTCCGGGGCCGAAGCGGTCATTGCATAGACTCAACGGATAGCATTGAGGGTTGCAACTTCAACCCCGGATGGTGACGCAACCCAGGATGCCGCGCAAACCGGCTTCTCGAACTGAGAGAAGACCGATGCATCGGTTATGTGCCGGCAGACTGCTTTCGGGTCGACGGCGTCAAAGTCAGCATCGACCTGTTCAATCCGCGGAAGGGGAAATTCATAGGTCGTGATATACGCGAGTTGGCCATGCGGGACCTCTATCGGCAAAATCGATAAGCTGGCGGCGGTTATGCTGCCGAGCCAAAGCTTGTTTTCCGCAAGGTCAACCAAGCCGCAGATTCGAGGCGTATCATGCTGGTCGAATTCACGGTCCAGGCCAACCAGCACGCTTACAATGGCATCTCGCGGATGGTTACCTGCATTCAGCCGCTCGTAAATTGGTCTGGTGTGAGTGCCGTTGCTGACAACGGCAAAACGAGGACCCCAGATCAGACATTCATAGACGATATACGGGCTGTCCGATGCTGCGTCCGCACTTCCTGGCTTGGCAACGATTTGCACGGTGTTGCCCAGCTTTTCCGCGCTCCTGTTAGGAAATGATCTGCTCGAAACCCTGTAGGCAGCGACTAAATCCCCTTGTCGACTGCGACCAACTCCAACAATCCGACCAACATACATCTCGATCTTCTCCAGCCTAATACATCTCGATCTTCTCCAGCCTAATATGGTTGCCAACGTAGCAATCGATCACCAGGCTGCCCATATCGCTGATCCTGAATACACACCGACTTTGCGTGCTGTCTAAATGCTCCCGGCGACGCAAACGGTCGTTGCGAAACTTTCGTTCCGGCTTGGTAAATGCGTCCTGACCAGGTCTTCAATCGCATGATTACCGTGGATCCGTTAGGCGATGCCGTGGCAGCACGGCCGCCGCGCATAACAATGCTGCAAGTATTTGCAGACCCTTAAAGGAATTTTATAAGAGACTGAAGCATCGTTCGGCGTCTGATGACCTCGTGACCCAACGGCCTTTATGGAAGCGGATCTGAAAACCGGCAAGACGGACCCCGCGCTTGAAGTCGATGTCAAGCGAGCCCAGGCTTCGACCATGCTCGAACGCCTGCCGTCGACGCTCTTCACCAATGCCGGCATCTCTGCTTCCGCGCTTTTCGTGACGACGCTCAACCGCGGCCTGACGTTCTCCGCAACCATGTGGTTCGCCGCCGTCATCGTCAGCCTCGTCCTGCGCACCGTCATGGCCGCAATCCTGAAGCAGTGGGAAACCGTGGAGCAGGAACCGCAACAGGCGCTCAATGTCATGGCCGTCGGCGCCCTGCTCAGTGGCACCGCCTGGGCCGCCCTTCCCCTGTCTGTGCCGAATTTCGAACCGCTCGGCGGAGATAGCGGGCTCTATCTCATCATGTGCGGCACGGCGACCGGCGCGGTCCTGATGGGCGTCGGGCACAGTCCTCTCTCGCTTGCCTTCGCGCTGCCCCCGCTCGCAGCCGTCATGTTTTCACTTGCCGTCAGCGGTCAGGTCAGCGGCTGGCTGCTCGCCCTCAACGTCCTGGCGCTGACCATGGTCCTGATCCGCAGCAGCCGCACGAGCGAGGCCATCTTCATCAGCAATGTGCTCGCCAAGCTGAAGGCGACGGCGCTCGCCGACTCGCTGTCGTCGGCCAATTCCGATATCCTGCGTGCCAATCAGCGGCTGGAAGTGCTCGCCAACTGCGACCCGCTGACCGGCCTTGCCAACCGCGCCGCCTTCAACACGGCGCTCTCCGCCGGCATTTCCGCGGCGGTCGTCAGGGAGGAGCAGCTTGCGCTCCTCATCCTCGATCTCGATCGCTTCAAGTCCATCAACGATACGCTCGGGCACAGTGCAGGCGATGCGGTGCTCGTCGAGGTCAGCGACCGGCTGCGTTCGGCGATCGACGGCAAAGGCGTCATCGCCCGGCTCGGCGGCGACGAGTTCGCCATCATCTTCGGCGGTCCGGATGCGCACGGCCTTGCCCGCGCGCAGGCCGAACGCATTCTCGAACACAGCCGCCAGCCGGTCATGCTCGAAGGGCATCCGACAATCGTCGGGACATCGATCGGCATCGCCATCTTTCCGGACCATGCCGATACCGCCGAGGACCTGTTCAGCTCCGCAGACATGGCGCTCTACCGCGCCAAGGACGGTGGCCGCCGCCAGTGGCGCGAATTCGAACCCGCCTTCCGCTCCCAGGCCGATCGCCGGCACCAGGTGGAGCAGGCGCTCGGCGACGCGCTGGCCGCCGGCGACATCGAGGCGTGGTTCCAGCCGCAGATCGACCTAACATCCCGGGAGATCGTCGGCTTCGAGGCGCTGGTGCGGTGGCACCACCCTTATCTCGGACCGGTCTCGCCCCCCGAAATCGTCGCGGCCGCGCAGGCCGCCAATCTCCCGGACCGGCTGACGGCCACGGTCGCCGAGGCCGCCTGCCGGCTGCTTGCCCGGCTGCCGTCGCTGGGCCTACCGCGCGCGACCGTTGCGATCAACGTCTCGCCCCGCGAATTCGACCTCTACTGCGTTCCCAGCCTGCTCGACCGGATCACCGCGGCGCATCATATCGATCCCGCCCTGTTCGAGATCGAGATCACCGAGGAGGCGATCCTCGATACGCTGGTCTCCGGCGAGCAGCTCAAGCATATCGAGCGCTCCGGCTACAAGCTGGCGGTCGACGATTTCGGCGCCGGCCATTCCTCGCTCGCCTATCTCGTTGCGCTCAAGGTCGACCGGCTGAAGCTCGACCGCCGCTTCGTCACCGGCATCCGGGCAAGCCGGCAGAACCAGGAAATCGTCGGGGCCATGGCCGGCCTCGGCCGGGCGCTCTCCATGCAGGTGGTGATGGAAGGCGTCGAAAGCGAGGAGGAGGCCGAGGCTCTCACGCCGCTCGGCATCGAGATCGCCCAGGGCTATTTCTTCGGCCGGCCGATGCCCGCCGAGCGCATTCCCGGCTGGATCGAAAGCCGCCGCGCGGCCCTGAAGCGCGCCGTCGCATGAGCGTTTCGCCGGCTCCCTCGCCTTCGAAAATCCGTTTCCCTTTTGTACTCGTTTTGTGACCCCGCCCCCTTCCCTTTGGCGCGATTCCTCTCCATATTCGGCGCATGGCCAGATCACCGAAAAAATCCCCGACCTCGAACCCCGGTTTTGAGGAAGCCCCGCAATCGTCCTTCGAAGGCGCGCCCCTGTCGGGCTCCGTCGCCGACTGGGTGAAGCAGCTCGAAGCGGAGGCGGAGGCCTCGTCGGTCGAGACGCAGCGCGAGATCGCCTCCAAGGCGGGCAAGCACCGCAAGAAGATCGAGATCGCGGCGCGCGAAGAGGCGATCAGGCAGGCCGCGAAGGACGCGGGCAAATCCGCGCCCAAGACCGCCAAGAACACCACCGCCTCGAAGACCGCCCGCGGCGTGTCGATCGGCGCCTCGTCGGACCCGAAGACGCGCGCCCGCGCCGGGCTCAACCCGGTCGCCGGCCTCGACGTGTCGCTCGAGGACGCGCAGGCGCTGGCCCCCGGCGCCGTCACCGCCACGGTCGATGCACTGGCGAAACTGATCGAGAGCGGCAATCCGCTGTTCAAGCACGGGCAGATCTGGACGCCGCACCGGCCCGAACGCCCGCAGAAATCCGAGGGCGGCATCGCCATCGAGATGGTCACCGAATACGCCCCCTCCGGCGACCAGCCGACCGCGATTGCCGACCTCGTGGAAGGCATCAATTCCGGCGACCGTTCGCAGGTCCTGCTCGGCGTCACCGGCTCGGGCAAGACCTTCACCATGGCCAAGGTGATCGAGGCGACGCAGCGCCCGGCCGTGATCCTCGCGCCCAACAAGACGCTCGCCGCGCAGCTCTATTCCGAGTTCAGGAACTTCTTCCCGAACAACGCGGTCGAATATTTCGTCTCCTATTACGACTACTACCAGCCGGAAGCCTACGTGCCGCGCTCCGACACCTATATCGAGAAGGAATCGTCGATCAACGAGCAGATCGACCGGATGCGCCACGCCGCCACCCGCGCCATCCTGGAGCGCGACGACTGCATCATCGTCGCCTCGGTCTCCTGCATCTACGGTATCGGCTCGGTCGAGACCTATACGGCGATGACCTTCCAGATGACGGTCGGCGACCGGCTGGACCAGCGTCAGCTCCTCGCCGACCTCGTCGCCCAGCAATACAAGCGCCAGGACATCAATTTCGTGCGCGGTTCCTTCCGCGTCCGCGGCGACACGATCGAGATCTTCCCCGCCCACCTGGAGGATGCCGCCTGGCGCATCTCCATGTTCGGCGACGAGATCGACGCGATCACCGAGTTCGACCCGCTGACCGGCCAGAAGACCGGCGACCTGAAAAGCGTCAAAATCTACGCCAATTCGCACTACGTGACGCCGCGCCCCACCCTCAACGCCGCCATCAAGGCGATCAAGGAGGAGCTGAAGTTCCGCCTCGCCGAGCTGGAAAAGGCCGGCCGCCTCTTGGAAGCCCAGCGCCTCGAACAGCGCACCCGCTACGATGTCGAGATGATGGAGGCGACCGGCTCCTGCGCCGGCATCGAGAACTATTCGCGCTACCTCACCGGCCGCCGCCCCGGCGAGCCGCCGCCGACGCTGTTCGAATACATCCCGGACAACGCGCTGATCTTCATCGACGAGAGCCACGTCACCATCCCGCAGATCGGCGGCATGTATCGTGGCGACTTCCGCCGCAAGGCGACGCTCGCCGAATACGGTTTCCGCCTGCCGTCGTGCATGGACAACCGGCCGCTGCGCTTCGAGGAATGGGACGCCATGCGGCCGCAGACCGTCGCCGTCTCGGCGACCCCCGGCGGCTGGGAGATGGAACAGGCGGGCGGCGTCTTCGCCGAACAGGTGATCCGCCCGACCGGCCTCATCGACCCGCCCGTCGAGGTGCGCCCCGCCCGTTCCCAGGTGGACGACGTGCTCGGCGAGATCCGCGAGACCGCCGCCAAGGGTTACCGCACGCTCTGCACCGTGCTCACCAAGCGCATGGCGGAAGACCTCACCGAATACCTGCACGAGCAGGGCATCCGCGTCCGCTACATGCACTCAGACATCGACACGCTGGAGCGCATCGAGATCATCCGCGACCTGCGTCTCGGCGCCTTCGACTGCCTCGTCGGCATCAACCTCCTGCGTGAAGGCCTCGACATTCCCGAATGCGGCTTCGTCGCCATTCTCGACGCCGACAAGGAAGGGTTCCTGCGTTCCGAAACCTCGCTCATCCAGACGATCGGCCGCGCGGCGCGAAACGTCGACGGCAAGGTCATCCTTTATGCCGACAATGTCACCGGCTCGATGCAGCGCGCCATGGACGAGACCGCCCGCCGCCGCGAAAAGCAGACGGCCTACAATCTCGAGCACGGCATCACGCCGGAATCGGTGAAGGCCAAAATCTCCGACATCCTCGACTCGGTCTACGAACGCGACCACGTCCGCGCCGACATTTCCGGCGTCTCCGGCAAGGGTTTCGCCGATGGCGGCCACCTCGTCGGCAACAACCTGCAGGCCCATCTCAACGCGCTGGAAAAATCCATGCGCGACGCCGCCGCCGACCTCGACTTCGAAAAAGCCGCCCGCCTGCGCGACGAAATCAAACGCCTCAAGGCCGCCGAGCTCGCGGTCATGGACGATCCGATGGCGAAAGAAGAGGCCCGCGACCAGGAAGGACGTTCAAGAGGCAGGAAAGCCGCGCCTCCTTCGTTCTCCCCCCTTGAGGGGGAGATGTCCGGCAGGACAGAGGGGGGTAATCCACCCTCCGACACCGCGGCAACACCCCCCTCTGCCCCTGCCGGGGCATCTCCCCCTCAAGGGGGGAGATCGACTCGCGGCTCCCTCTTCGCCAAACCCTCGCTCGACGACATGGGCCCCGGCACCGACATGCCGACGCCGCTCTTCCGCAAGCCGCAGTTGGACGAAATGGGCCGCGACATCGCCGAACCCGCGAAAGCATCACTGTTCCGGAAAAACACGCTCGACGAAATGACCGTCGGCCGCACGGAAAAGCCGGTCGACAAGAGGCGTGAAGTGCCGGAGGCACGACAGGGATCAGAAGAAGGCAAAATGATGCCCTCGAAGCCCGCGAGCGCGCAGCGCTCTACCTCTCCCCTGGCGGGAGAGGATAGTTCGCCCCAAGAGGCGAAGCCGATTGGCGAGGCGAACTTGGTGAGGGGGTCGGACGACCCTCGCCCCTTGGCCCGCGGCAAGATCGGCGCCGGCTCTTACGAAGACGCCGGCGAGCAGAAGCGCAAAAGCCGCACCAAGGGCAAGACCGGCCGACCGGGACGGTGAGGCATCCGCGACGCCCTACCTCCTCTCCCCTTATGGGAGAGAAAGCGATTTCAGCACCTTAGCTTCAGCTAAGTGCTAGAAATCGCAAGTGAGGGGGTCGAAATTGCCTGCCTTCTGATCCCCTCACCAACAAAATCTACGACTTAGCTTCGCTAAGATCGTGATTTTGTAACCTCTCCCACAAGGGGAGAGGTAATTCCGCCCCTCACCCGAACCTTTCATCGATATGCTGCACCTGCTCGGAAATCACGTTGTCGATCACCACATGCGAAAGCAGTGTCGGACCGACGGCCCAGAGCGCCCGCATATGGTCGGTATCCTCGTGACGCCGATGCGCCTCCTCGCTGGTGAAGGCTTCGGCCAGCAATATCCTGTCCGGATCGTCCGGCATCGGCACCAGCTCGATATAGAGACAGTCCGGATCGAGCCGGCTCTTTTCCAGATGCTCCCGCGCCGCCTCCAGATAGTCCGCCCGCTTTCCGGGCCTGGTGGTGAAGAACCCGACGATGATTTTCATATGGTGCCTCATGGCGCTGGTGCCGGACAAGGAAGGTGGAGCTGATCGAGGCTGCGGGCAAGGGGTTGGAGTTTGCGGCAACGGATCGCTGGCAACAAATTGGTGCCTTTTCGCCTTTTATTAACCAAAATCACACAGAATTAATTCCTATTGGATGCGCCGCAGGCGTGAACAAGGTGCTAAAGATATGGCTGAAACTTCAATCGAATGGACCGACGCCACCTGGAATCCGGTTGCAGGCTGCACAATCCTCACCGCCGGCTGCACAAACTGCTATGCGATGAGAATGGCGGCAAGACTCGAAGCAATGGGGCAGGAGAAGTATGCTGGACTGACTCGCAAGAGCGGTGGCCGTGCAAAATGGACAGGAAAGGTCCGGCTCGATTGGAAAGCTCTCGAAATTCCATCGAAATGGTCAAGACCACGTTTCGTATTCGTGAATTCAATGTCCGATCTTTTCCACGCCGATGTACCGGTCGATTTCATCGCCGCCGTCTGGCGCACGATGGAAGCTACCCCTCAGCATACCTACCAAATTCTAACTAAGCGGCCAGACCGTATGGCAAAATTTCTGCCGACAAAGGACTTCAGGGTTCTACCCAACGTGTGGCTTGGGACAAGCGTTGAAGATAGCCGGGTACTTTTTCGGCTCGACGAGCTTCGACACGTTCCAGCGGCGATCCGGTTCGCGTCCTTTGAACCGCTGATCGGATCAGTGGCAGACGCCAACCTTAATGGCATCGATTGGGCAATCGTCGGCGGTGAGTCTGGCCCTCAAGCGAGGCATATGGAACCCGAATGGGTTCATGAGATTGAACACATATGCCGGATCACCGGAACTGCCTTCTTCTTCAAGCAGTGGGGCGGAAAGAATAAGAAGGCCACGGGGCGCGAACTTAACGGTCGAACTTACGACGAGATGCCGGTTGCGGTGCAAAGCGCTTGTTGACGTAACGGGCAAACTGCTTCGCTAAGTCCACCGCAGCCTTCTTCGGATTTCCTACTGCTAAAAAAAGCGAAAAGGCTTGACGGTTCTGCCGAACGAGGATTGGCAAAGGATCTGACACAAAAGCGAATTCATCCTCAAGCCGCTTTTTGAACCACGCCTCTATTTGTTGCCACTTCTCGACGCGTCGGAGTTCCTCCTTTTCTTCGTCCGATTGCACTGCACCAAATAGATCATTCTGCGCCGCGGGCGCCGGTGGCGGTAGCGAATACAATTCTCGCCATTCTGGTCCGAGGACGCGGTCCAGAGTGTCGCTCTTTGGGCCGATACCCGAAATCTTGTGAGCGAGCTGCCGCGTGACATCTCTGATCGGAAAAAGATACCAAACGTCGATAGATTTCGTCCTGGCGATTGCTTGCAATGTTTTCCATTCTACTTGAAGGGAGTAAGGATCAAGAAAGACCACGCCTCTGTGCATAGACGCACCTTGGAGCGTCCAAGGGGGGCGGCTGACGATATCGGCAAGCTCAGCATTTGCATCTCCCTGTCGAACCTGAATATCGCAGCCAGGAAACTCTGCCTTAAGCTTAAGGAGTTCGGATGACCGCTCCTTGTCCATCTCCACGAAAATGAAATGGCGATAGGGCGGTATGATCTTCAGCGCCCTTCGGGCCGAACCGTCCAAGGTTTCGATTATCGTTTCGATCGGTGTACCGGCCAGCAATCCCCCAATCTCACGCTCTGCCTCGCGATCGCCAGATCCTGCAAAGGCATCTATATACCAAGTTTCCATATTGCGCGGACTTAGCGCATTAGTAAAACACTGCAAATAGTATTGGATTGCGTCCAGCTTCACCTCGGACCAAGGTCCACCATACTTGTGCGCCATTTGTTAACGCTCCACGTGGGATCAATAGCTTGAAGTTGCATCGACAAGAAAATACATCCGTGCATGAGTCGCAAGTCGAAAGATAAGTATACGTGGTGGCGAAAACTGGCCTCCCTCCGGCAACCTCCCCGCCCATCCCCTCCCCTCCAAAACCACCCCGCGTTAAACCTCCCTCAACCGGCCATGGCTATATCTCCCCCGCGCGAACGGAAGGGAGAACCCATGGCGATGATCGGCTTCAAGAACACCCATAACCAGGATGTCTACGTCAATCCGGCGCAGGTGCTCTATGTGACGCCCTTCGAGGACGGTGTTTCGATCATCGCTTTCGCCATGGCCGGCAGCGGCGGCAAGCCCGTCGCGCTTTATGTCCGCGGCGGCGTCGATGCCGTCCAGCAGCGACTGAGCGGCAAGCCGGCCCGCTGAACCGCGCCCCATCTTACGCAGAAGACCGGCTTTCCGGACGCTGCCCGCACCCCGCGAGCGGGGACGATCCGACGCGTCCGCTCCAATGGGATCAACGGCTTGCGTGAAATTCCGTCCGCGCCCGTCCCCGCCCTCCCGCCTCATGCCTACAATTCCCCCGTCCCGCATCGGATACGCTGGCAGGCGTGCCAGTGAGGCGGGGCCGGCGCCGGGTGTCGGGAAACGACGTAAGTCCTTGCATTCGGGGTTCGCGGAAAATGGTC